>JAYVNW010000001.1:0-3912 GCA_043758225.1 Candidatus Kuenenia sp.
CACCAATGGGAGTTCCACACCACGTTTTGCGAACTCGCGAACCAACGAAAAACGAATGGCAAGGAACAGCTGTTCGCGAGTCCCACCGCTGAGCTGTTCCACTCGGAACGTCTGCCCGTATTCATCGTCAATGCACAGGAAATCTTCGCCCAGTGGTGCCCAGATGCGATGATAACGACCAGACGTCATGCGGTGCATGTAGTCGGACGCACTCACCAGTGTTCCGGAAATATTTTCCTGTTCAAAGCGGCGACGAATCTGAATCACGGCATCATGTTCAATCTCCAACGCAAACCAGTCCTCGGTCGCGCGGTAGATTTCTGACGCAACGCGGGCCTTCTGAAAGAAATCCGCGTGCGAATCACGACTGCCTTCCAGCAGGCGGATTTCCTGCTTCAAGCTTCCCAGTTCTTCGTGATTCCTGTTCAAACGCTGCTCGACATCGGCAAGTTCGGACGTCCGCACCGTGATCGTTTCGCGAGCCTTCATCGGGTCGAAGTGCACCAAATCATCTTCGACGATCGCCAATTCTTTTTCAGCCGATGACGCATCAATCAAGTCGTCGTTGCCCTTTTTCAGCTGTGAATCCAGCTGAACTCGCCGCGTTTCATATTCCTGCTGCTTGACCAATTCTTCGCGAGAACTCACGCCGGACCTAGCCAGCACGGCGCTACGGCGAAGTTCGGCGGCTTCCAGCTGGTGTTGAGCATGCAGTCCGTCGCGTTGTCGTGATTCACTGTCGGTCAGGAGTCGAGTTTTCTCAGTTCGATCGCGATCGTGAGTTTTCAATTCCTGTTGCCATGACGTCAGAACTTCCAGTGGACGGGTGAAGTTCAGCTTCCTGGCATTCGTCAGGCGATTGCCGAGTTGTTCCACGCGGACTCGCATGGCTTCGAACATTCGTCGCAAGCCTTCGACTTCCGGTGCGGAATTTCGCCATTGCGTGAGCATTTCTCGCACTTCCTGAATGCGACGCCACCAATCGAAAGCGTGTTCGACATGGACAGTTTCATCCATACCGATCGAAGTCAGCAAGCGGCACCATTCCTGACGCTCAGTGTTGACATTCTGCTGAGCGGACTTGTATCTGTCTCGCAGTATTTGAAGACGCATGCGACGCGAGGCGGCTCGTGTCTGACGGCGTTGCAGAACTTCCAGATCTGCGATACGCGCGGAGCAATCACTAATGCGATCGACCATTTCTGCGGTAGAAGACTTCCAGTTTTCAGCATTTTCCGTGCGACCTGCGAAGCGATCGGCCAGCGACATACGGGCGATGCGATCCTGCAACAGACGCAACTGGCGATCTGCCTGCCGAGCTTCGTCAGCAATGTCATCCAGCTTAATACCAACCTTCGCGTCGAAGTTGTTTCGCAGACCGTTGCGCACGCCCCACCACATGATGCCGGCAAAACCAAACGCCGCAGCTGCCAACGCGCCTCCGAGGGCTCGCCCTGGCTCGCCACCAAGTGAAAACGTGGCAATTCCGAACAGGCACAACGCCGCGCCGATCCAGCCCATCGTCGTGATTGTTTTATCGATCCATTCGGGGATCGATTCGTCCGTATCAACGCGATCGATGACTCGTCGCACGGTTTGAATCTTCAGTGCGAGTTGTTCTTCCTGCAGACGCAGTCGGCCGAGGTTTTCGAGTTCCTTCAGACGGGCTTGTTCCTGTTCGACCGCATCAGCCACCGGGATGCCGACGAAATCCAACTGACCATTCAGTTCAACAAGTTCCTTCTGACTGCGTTTTGTCATGCTACGCAGCCAACGACGAAGTTTGCCTCGCCGCTGCAGCGTATCCTGATACCGACGTGCTGCAGCAAGCAATCGGTGATGGGCCGCTGGTGATGTGTCGATGGAATTCAAGCGATCGACTGACCAGCCACTACCCAGCTGAGTCATTTGATGATTGAGTTCGCGGCGAAGTTCAGAGGACCGTTCTTCGGCATTTCGAATCTGTTCTTCGATCTGACGCAGCCAGTCGCTCTGATCGACCAGACTTTGAATGGCGTAGCGTTCCTTGTCGAACAATGCGTCAGTTTGAAGTCGCTCCGCCTGAGTTCGAAACTGAGTCGCCTGATCGTAGTGTTTGTCGCGGCGATTGGTGGCGTCCTGAATGTCTTTTTCAGCGGCAGCCAGCTGTTTCAGAGCTTCCGTGGGATTGGTCGGCACGACGGGTAGCCGAGTCAATTCCTGCTGCAGGTCCTTGATGCGTTTCCACGGTTTGTGGCAGTTTTGAAGGAATCGCAGGCCACGCAATTCGTTGCCGACAATACTTTCGCGATGCTGAAGTTCGTCGATTTCCTGCAGCAGCTCCCGGCGTCGGCGAGTCAGCTTGGCGTGCTTGTCGCGGGCCTGTCCGGAATTGCGACGGGTACCTGCCATGCCTGCATACGTGTCGAACAAACGTGGCATACGACCGGACCGATTATCTGCGCCGAACATCGACGTCCGACGCTCTTTGATCTCAGCAAGCGCATCCAGGATCTGACGGCCCTGTGGTCCCAGCGAAAGTCCATAGATGTATTCGGCAACCTGATTGGTGCCCAGCGTCGCCAGTTGGTTCAGTTCGCGCACTCCGACAGCAAAGATGTCGGCATAAACGTCTTCGCTGGTCCCGGCAAGAATGTTATTGAGCGCGGTTTCTTTTTCGACACCTTCCTGACCGCCGGAGATTCGCAGGCGACCGCGACCCGTGAGTTCCGCGCGACGATGAATTCGCCATGTGCGACCGCCATGCTCGCAGCGCAACGCGCCACGCCACGGTTGTTCCGCGTCTGGCTGATGCCATGCTGGTTCGGCCGACAACGGTTCGTAACCGTACAGCGTCGATCGAATGAATCGCATAAGCGTCGTCTTACCGGCCTCGTTGGGGCCATAGATGACGTTGAGCCCTTTCGGGTCCAGGCGGAGCAAGAGGCTACGCCAGATGCGAAAGCGATCGATATCAATTTCCGTCAGCTTCATGCCGATTTCCTTTGGAATTTAGTCATCGGCGTCGTCCTCACTCAAATCAGACCCGACGATTTCATCATCTACATCAAGCTCTGCTGTGTCTTCTGATTCAATATCATCCAGATCTGCATCTGCGATTTCGTGATTAAGGCCAAAGTCCGGCTGGAACCATAGGGCTCCGTCGATCCGCAACTTCGCAAGTATTTGCTCCGGATCAACGGAAGGCAATAGCGACGTGAATCGCTGCTTCCAGCCGGTGGAAAGTTCTTTGCTTCCATCAATCATGGCCTGCAATGCATCGTCGCTGAAAACCTTTGAACGGCCGACATTTAACTGGAACTGATCGGCAAGAGTGGATGGTGGATCGCCAACCGGCCACGAATTCGGAAGCGAGCGAATATCATGCAACAGACGTATCGTGCGGCTGCTGTGTTTGAGTTCGTCCAACTCCACTGCAACTGCGACTTCCAGATCGTTGCGAGTCAAGTCCTGCAACACCGGCAGCGCGCCGCGGAGAATCCACTGCACAGACCAGATGCGATCGGCAGCACCGGGCTTCAATTCCAGCAACAGCGTCTTCATTTGCTGCAGAATCGATGAAAGATTCGTCTGAGACGCAACATTGACTTCGATTTGTTTCCAGTCCACACAGCTGGAATCGATTGATGAAATTCGAACCTCGCCAGTCCCTGAGACTTCTACCAGCGAACATGAACCGCCAGACGCCTCCATCTGACTACGAGGCTGCGTTGTACCCGGACAGTGCACGACGCCTTCGTCACGCCAAAGTGTTGTGCGAGCCAGTTCGCCTGTGAGCGCCAGAAAATTCAGCTGACCTTCCTGCAGCATTTCATCAACGTATTTGATGAAACCCGGATCAAGCGAAGGATGCGCATCGGTCGGGCCAGCTTCCAGTGTTTCCAGAGATCGCTTGATCCGGCGGTTTTTGTC
>JAYVNW010000002.1:0-22412 GCA_043758225.1 Candidatus Kuenenia sp.
TCGAGCATGACGCCCCATCCGTCACAAATGCCTCCCAGCGGGCCAGACAGACGGTCAAGGTCTGCCTGGATTCGAATGATCTCATTGTACTCCGGAATCATCTCAACGTTGACGTAGACCGTCCACATTGGGCCGAACTCTTCTTCGTCCTGATCGGACTCGTCATCTTCATCCCTTTCGCCATCGTCGTATTCGACAAGGCACTCGTATCCAGCCTCCGTCAGCACTTTGTCAATTGCATTGGCAAATGCTTCATCCGGTGCTGAGACCGGAAACTCGATGTCGAGCGGCTGTGTCATGTCGATGCCCTGTGCTGCAAGATCCGCTAACACATTACCGTCATCATCATTGGGATAGTCTGTCATTTTATGTTCCGTGATTTATTTGACGCGTTTGATTTACGGGCGTATGGAAACGCCAGCCGGAGCAATTGTCAAATGCAGCGATTTATTGAGCAAACGAGCGAGTGTTTTCGACAATCGGTCCTGGTTGAAGAGCGGCAGATGCGATTGTCGACGGGTTAGCGGATGTTGATTGTTCACAGCTTGAGCTCACCGCATTGCGGCCCCAGAGCAGGTACAGTGGAGGCAGCAGGAACAGATTCAGAAACGTCGATGTGACAAGTCCACCCACGATCACAACAGCCAGCGGATATTCAATTTCATGGCCCGGTTTGTTGCCGGAAATTGCCAGCGGCAAGAGTGCGAGCGCCGTTGTGAGCACGGTCATCAGAATAGGAATCAAACGCTCCTCCGCGCCGCGAACCACGAGATCCAGACCAAACGCAACTCCTTCTTCCTGTTGCAAATGCCGATAGTGGCTGATCAGCATGATGCCGTTTCGAGCGGCAATACCAAGCACGGTCACGAATCCAATGAGCGAACCCAGCGACAACACACCGCCCGCAGACCAGGCCGCGACAACTCCGCCAATCAGCGCGAATGGAATCGTGATGCTGACTAGAAATGTCAGACGCAACGACTGAAAATCGATGTAAAGAATCAGCAGAATTCCGATCAATGAAACGCCGCCAAGTGCGATCAAACGTTGTTGCGATGCCTGACGAGCTGCGTATTCTCCCAGGAATTCCGGGTGGTAGCCACGATCGAATGGGACCTTGATCACTGCCGCTTCGACATCACGTGCGACGGAACCGAGGTCGCGATCTTTGGCGTCACAGGTGACATCGATTCGTCGCGAACCGCCTTCTCGCTTGATTTCATTTGGCGCTGGAACGATGGCGATGTCCGCCACATCTTTGAGTGGCACCTGCCCGCCGGTTGGGGTGTCAATTCGCACTTCGCCAAGTGACACAAGGTCCTTTCTTGAAGCTTCAGTGCCCCACACGACGACTTCCTGCTTGATCTGTCCTTGATAGACTTCGCCCACCTTGGTCCCACGCAGAACAGTTGTTACAGCGCGACGAACCTGGCCGGGTGTCAGGCCGAATTGTTCAGCGGCCGCCGGACGCAATCGAACTTCGATCTGTGGCACAAGTTCATTCGCTTCGACTTTGAGATTGGCGACACCATCGACCTCACCCATCACCGCCGAGACTTCTTTCGCCTTCGTACGCAGCACATTGATGTCAGAACCATAAATGCGCACAACTATGCTGGAACTGGCACCGGTAAGCACTTCTTTCACGCGTTCACGAAGGTAAGTCAGCACGTCGCGCTTGAGGCCCGGATATCCATCTACGGATTCCTGAATTTTCTTCAACGTAGAGTCGTAGTCCACTTCAGTATCGATGCTGATCCACAGTTCGGTGAAGTTTGGTCCGACAACTTCGTCCGCCGCCTGGGCTCGACCAATATGACTGCCGAAGTTGCGCACGCCGGGAATTGCACGAAGTTCACGACTTGCCAGGAGCGTGATGCGATCCATCGCTTCCAGAGATGTGCCGGGCTTTTCAACAAAGTGCATCAGGAAGTCAGTCTCCTGGAAGTTGGGCAGAAATTCCTGACCAAGGCTGTTCAGCAGCAGCAGCGTTGCCCCCAGAGCCAGCGTTAAAAAGCTGATCGAGGATTTAGGACGAAGGGCAAACCATGGCAGCATGGCACGATAGGGAGCACGCAGCCAACGGCTGAGCGGTGGTTCTTTGGCAGAAGCATGTTCACCCGGAAGAATCAGCAGGCACATGGCCGGCGTCACGATCAACGCAACGAGCAGCGATGACAGAATCGCCATCACATATCCGATCGCCAATGGTCGGAAAAACGCGCCCGGCAGACCTTCGAGAAAGAACACCGGCAGGAACACAAGGACAATGATGACGGTGGCATAAACCACCGCACTGCGAACTTCGAGCGATGCGTTCAGCACAACTCGAAACGCCGATTCCGGTTCTTCCAGCAGCCTGTTGAGTCGCAGGCGACGCACGATATTTTCGACGTCAATGATCGCATCATCCACGACTTCGCCCAGAGCAATTACCAGTCCCGCGATGATCATTGTGTTAATCGTCAGTCCCATCCAGTACAACACGACAACCGTGGCCATCAGCGACAAAGGAATCGCCGTCAGACTGATCACGGCCGTGCGCCAGTCGTACAAGAACAGGATCAGGACAACCACAACCAGGATGCAGCCAGTCATCAGAGCGGATGTGAGATTGTCGATGGAACGTTCGATGAATGTTGCCGGGCGAAAAATCGTTGGATCAATTTCTACGTCTTTCAGGCCGGGCTTCATTGTTGCCAAAGCGTCTTCGACTTTGCGAGTCACGTCCAGCAGATTCGCTGCCGGTTGTTTTTCGACGATTAGCAGCAGGCCGACGCCGTCGTTGATAATGGCATCGCCGATCATTGGTGGCGAACCGATTTTGATTTCTGCGACATCGCCCAGGTGCAACGCCGATCCGTCGCGGAACGCAACGACCGTCTTTGCAAGATCTTCCGGACCGGTCACGGACGACAATTGACGCACAGCAAGCCGCTGATTTGGAGTATCGACAAAACCGCCGGCATCGAGCACGACAGCATCGCCCGTGGCCTTCAAAACCATGTCGAGCGTGACCTGATGAGCTCGCAATCGATCGGCGTCAATCAGCACTTGTAACTGCTTATCACGTTGGCCCCAGATCGCTACGTTGGCGACGCCGGGGATCGCCATCAATCGTGGACGGATAGTCCACACGGCCAGATCGGTAAGATCGCTCTGGTCGAGCTTTTCAGACCACACTCCGATTTTCATCATGCGACTGAGCGAGGATAGCGGCTGCAAAATCACCGGTGGCCTGGCGACGGTTGGTAGTCGCGGCGTTTCAGTGGCCAGGCGTTCCTGAACCAGCTGACGTGCACGATAAACATCGGCATCCGCATGCAGCAGAAGTCGAATGGACGATAATCCCATCACCGATTTCGACCGCAGAGTTTCCAGACCTGGCGTGCCGATCAAAGCGTTCTCGAGCGGAAAGGAAACGAGGTTTTCGACTTCTTCAGCCGACAATCCTGGTGCTTCGGTTTGGATTTCAATATACGGCGGCGCGAATTCAGGGAATACGTCCAGTGGCATCTCCGGCACCAGTCGTATACCAACGACAATCAGCAGCACGGACAGTGCCAGCACTGCGACTCGCAAGCGTAACGCCAATTCAACCAGCCAACTCATCGTGTACTCCGCCGTGTTTCCAATTCAAGACAGTGCGTCGGTCTTAGCGTGGGGGAGGCTTCCAATCTGTATTCCAACATCTGCGACATGCGACAAGCCTGACCCAGACTGCACCTAGACTGCACCTACTTCGCGAATCCAAATTCCGTGCCAGTCAACTCGGCCACACCGGCCGTCACGACGTGTGTCCCAACGCTCGGTCCGCGTGCGATAGCCGCCCAGCCACCGCTTACGGATGTCACTTCCACACGTCTCCGCACGAATTGTCGTTCTTTGATCGCTTCAAAAACCCACTGACCGCCATAGATGTCGTGATACACTGCCGACCATGGCACAGCCAATGATTCAGCGTCACCTTTCATTGTCAGGTGAGCCGCAACTTTCTGCCCCGGTCGGAATTTTGAATCAATGTTCGGCAATTGAAAGTAGTAGTCCACTGTCGAAGCCAGTGACATCGCCGTCGGTGGTGCCGCGATGAGGACTACCTGAATGTCGTGGTCGCTCTGACGTCCATCCAGAAGTGTCAGCCGAGCCTTCTTACTGAAATCAATATCTTCGACATCGCCGACGTAAACGGGAACTCGGACCCATAGTGTGTCGTCATTCATCACTTCAAACAACGGCGAGCCGGCGGATATCATCTGGCCCGGCTGAACCTGGATGGTTCGCACAATACCAGTCAGCGGCGCGGTGATTGGTACGGCGTGGACTTTTCCTGCTTCGGCGTCGAGTTTGATGTTGTCCACCGCCTCTTTTCGCAGCTTCGCGGCGACCATTGCTTTTTCTGCCAGCTGCAGTTGCGCCTGTGCTTCATCGACAGCACGTACGGTCCCTGATTTATCGTTCAACAGCTTTTCCGCGCGTTCCAGTGCGATTTTTGCGGCGTCAATCTGCACAGACGATTGTTGAACCTGAGCTTCCGCATCGATCTGAGCCTGGACAACCGTGTTTCTGGCTTCCGCAAATCGAATGCGTTCGGTCGGAGTCAACACGTCGCGTTCGGGCGACAATATCGGCATCAGACGCAACAGCATTTCGCCTTCGTTCACACGTTGACCAATGGTTGGGTAAGTATGTCCAGTCGGATTTTCCGCAGTTCCCGCAAGAGGCGCGGATACGATGATCGATGAGCCAGATGGCAGCATTAAATCTGCGCCGTACGATCGCGAACGCGCCATCGCTTGCATGGCAATCGGTTCAGTCGTGATTCCCAGCCGTCGATACGCATCTTCCGTAAGATCAATCAGATTGATCCTGTTGAGATCCGCTTCAGAGACGGGATGAGTCATTTTGGCGGGCGGTTCAGCTTTCGCTTTCGCTGCCTCCGTCGAAGGCTTCTGGCATCCCAAGGTAGCCAGCAATGCTAACGCCATCCCAAGCCACACGAACGAGCGATGTTGACAGTGAAACAAACAACTCATTCAGTGAGATCTCCTGAAACCGCGAGGATCGATTCGGACAAACACAAACCGGGGTGGCCCCAGCGAATGTACTTTGCCTGAGTATCGTTGACCTGTTGTGCTGTGGGAACTCTCGAATTGAGGGATAAGGCGGAATTCATGCGAATGGCAGGCGAGCGGCGTCAGTCCTCCGGTCTGAAAGCGGTTTTGCGACCAGAACAACGGAGTGGTCGATTTATTACCACCTGACTGATGTTGTTACCATCACGCCCATCCTGAGACAGCTCTACTGGGCCGCATCAACAAATCCTCGCGTCTGCAACCAGTCGTGAGCCCGCTTTTGCCAGTCTGTCGTACCCGGCGCGCCTTCGCGAGCACGCATTCCGAAACCGTGACCGCCTTTTTCGTAGACGTGAAACTCAACCGGAACTTTCAACGCCGACAGTTCCGCAAAGACGCGAGCACTACCAACTGCGGACGATGCCGTATCGTCGGCCATCTGAGCGATGAACGTCGGAGGAAATGTCGCGTCGATTTTTGCGGCTGGATGTACGGCGTTGAGTTTTTCGTCCCAGATTTTCCATGGATAAATCAACAGGACAGCATTCGCTTTCGCGGCATCATCTTCTCCTTTCGAATTGACCGGTTGGCTGGCCGCAACAAAACTGGTCAGACCTCCCGCCGAAAAACCAATCACGCCAATGCGATTTGGATCAACGTGAAATTCCGCTGCTCGACTTCGCACAGTCGCAATCGCGCGACGCAGATCCAGGACTGGACCTGCTTCCGGCTGGACTTGTTTATTTGTTGGCGTGCGATAAGCCAGTTGAAACGCGGCGATGCCTTGACCATTTAACCATGGGCAAACATCACTGCCTTCGTGTTCGTCTGCCATCCGACCATATCCTCCGCCAGGCACAACAATAATGGCCGCACGAAGTGAGTCGCCTTGCGAATCAGGCACATGCACAAACAAACGAGGATTCGACACATTGAAACGTCGCGTCAAACCGTCGACTCCTTTGACAGTCGATTCCGGGGGATCACTCGGAACAACTGGTCCCGGCACACCATCTGGCCAAAGAATAATTTCCGGCGGCGCGGCAATGGTGACGGCTGGCAAAATCCAGACCATTGAGATGAAGCATAATATTCTGGCAGCAGATTTCATATGTTCGCCTTCGATGTGTTCGGAGAGCAGATTTCGAACGTGTCGTTCAACGAATTGTCAATGCATTACGTCCAGGGAATATACCACGTTGATTTCAGGAATCGATCTTGTCGCCAGACAACTGGTGGATAGACTACGAAAAATATACTTCCGCACTCACGTCCAATTGAATTCGTACGAGCAAGTCACCTATGCATCAAACCTCGCATCTGTCGGAAACAGAGATCATGGCTGGCGTGGAAATAGTAAAAAAGTCTCCACCGGACAACGGCTCGCTCAATGCCATAGTGATCCGACCAGCAGCCAATGACAGAATCAGTTTGGAACAATGTCGTCTCAGCCCCGAAGGTGGAACTGAGGGCGACGCCTGGGCTCGCGGTTGTTGGTTGAAACTCCCGGATGGTAGTCCTCATCCGGATGTTCAAATCTGTATCACGAATTCCCGAATGATCGACCTTGTCGCAGGCGATAAGGATCGATGGGAATTGGCCGGAGACAATCTCTTTGTGGATATGGACCTCAGCCGGGAGAACCTTCGAGCTGGACAATTGCTGAGTATTGGCGAATGTGTCATCGAAATCACCGAACAGTCGCACAACGGATGCGGTAAGTTCAGTCAACGCTTTGGGGCTCCAGCTCTAACGGTGGTAAATTCTCCGATGGGAAAAGAAATGAGACTTCGTGGCATCTACGCCAAAGTTATCAAGGCTGGTGATGTGCATGTGGGCGATTTGATCACGAAGCTTTGACGATCGAGATCTGACGCTGCAGGTCGTTGTTTGCAGTCACAATTCTCGCCCCGGGGTGCCATCACTGGCTCGATTGATGCGATTGCTTTACCAAATATCATCACGCGGCAATCCTGTCAGCTTTGGAAAGCCGCGAACGTTTACGCCAGCCAGCGATCAAGGTTTCCACGAACGAATTCATGATCAACCAGCAATGGATAGGCTTTGATGACTCGGTCCAGTTCGCTGGACTGGCCGGGCGACAGGACCTCGTCCGGATCCAGACAACGGTTCGATGGCATCAGACCTTGCCGTCGAAGTATCTCGTTGATCCCTGGAATACAACCCGCGAATCGGTTCGCAGCATCGAACACTGCCGCGTTGGCATCTGTGAGGGCCACATTTCTCGACAACCATACTGCCGGTAGAGTCGCGGTCGAGCGAACCTGTTGAATTTCCTTGAGCATTTCGACAGCGTTTCTGGTCCACACGGCCCACTGTCCCAGGAGTCCTCCGGCGAAAAACCGCGTCGTTCCGAAGGACGTAAATTGTGTGAGCAAATCGACGATGATGTTGTCATCATTGCCAGTGTACAGAGCCAGGTCTTCGCGCTTGGAATCAATGACGGCGCGAATGACGTCCCACGTTTGGTAGCGATTGAAGGGAGCGATCTTGATTGCCACAACGCGTTCATTTTCCGCCAGTTTTCGCCAGAATGCATACGACAGCATGCGTCCGCCGACGGCTGGTTGCAGATAGAATCCAACAATCGGAATGACGTTCGAAACGGACTGACAGTGGCGTATCAGTTCCTCTTCCGTCGCATCGCGTAACACTGCGAGGCTCAGAAGACCGGCGTGATAGCCGTGTTCGACGGAGAATTCCGCCTCGGCTGTCGCCTGAGTTGTCTGCCCGCAGATTCCAGAAATTCGAACGAACGGTGTTCCCGTAAGTAGTGATTCTGAGAGCCATTCTGACACATTCTTCAGCAGAGGCTGGTAGAGTGCATGCTGCGGATCGCGAATTGCGAATTGAGTCGAATGCACTCCGACGGCCAAACCACCAGCACCTGCTTCAACGTAGTAGCGGAGCAGCGCCCGCTGATGACGTTCGGACCATGATCCATCATCGTTGAGTGCTAACGGACAGGCAGGAATGACCTGCCCGGCATTCAGATGTTGTCGCCAGGGCTGCATCCTTCAATATCCTTCGCCGCGAACCTCGAAGTGTGTCGGTTTATTCAGCGTCACGCCGCCGCGTTCCAGCCATGTCGCCACCCATTCGATCATCTGATCCAGCGAAACCTCCGGCAGACCGAACATCGCATGCGACTTCGATGCATTATTCAGCCACGCCACTTTGTCTTCGATCCCCGTGATCGTGGGCTCGATAGCGAAACGATCACCAAACGCCAGAGCCGCTTCGCGAATTTTCAACGTGCCAGGACCAGTGATATTCAGCGGCACAGCGGGTGTCGCTGCATGAGTCAACGATTGGAGAATGTAAGCGACCGCGTCACCTTGCCAGATGACATTGGCGTAACCCATCGTGACATCGACCGGTCGTCGATTGAGTACTTTCTGTGCCACATCGAGCAACACACCATATCGAAGGTCAATCGAATAGTTGAGTCGAATCAAAACGACTCGTGTTTTATTTCTGACCGACGCCTCGACGAAAACTTGTTCCTGATCTACACGTGACCGTGCATACTCACCAGGCGGATCGACCGGTGAATCCTCCGTCGAACCGCCAGATTTCGGCGAAGTGAATGCATACACGCAACCGGTCGACAACATCGCGATTCGTGAATCACGGTATCGTTCGGTCACTTGCTGCGATGTCGTGATATTGATCCGCTGCAGCAGATCGGGCTGTCCGCTGGTTCCGAACTTGATTGCCGCCAGCGAAATGATGTTCTCTGAGTCGGGTAAACCGGCCACCTGATCGGATTCCGCAAGGTCCGCTGCAATGACCTCGAATCCCGCACGTTGGAACTGTTCACGTTTGGCGGCGTCGGAGAATCGTGAGACCGTGATGACTCGTTCGTCACGACCAGCAGCCACAAGCGCTCGCTGCAGCATTTTGCTGATGTGAAAGCCCATTTTCCCGCCCGCACCGAGCACAGCGAAGCGACCAGGCAGATCACGCACAACCGCAACAACCTTGTCATTCGGGGTTGAGATCATGTCATCGAGTTCGTCGAGCGTGGCGGGAGTTGGAATCATGTCAGCTCCTGTAGTGGTGGTTCGGCCATTCGATTGTCTAGAATACTTTATCGGTGCGAGAGGCACGTACCAGCACAGCAGTACATTTATGGAATTCCGATGCTCGGTGACGATGTGGAAATCCGAGTTCTCCGCGAAGTCGATCTTGCCTTTGTAGTCACTTGAGTCGGCTAAACTGTCGTCGATTGAGGCACTGCTGAATGAAGAGTCATACGATCATGGGACACTCGTTTACGACTATTCTGCTACTTACTGCTGGAGTGCCGTCATTGGCAAATGCGCAGGTCAGTTTTAATCGGGACGTGCGACCAATCCTTGCTGAACATTGTTGGCAGTGTCATGGGTTTGATGAGGGTGCCAGGAAAGCGGACTTGCGACTGGATGCACGTGAACATGCCGTCAATGCAGCCGAATCCGGCAAAGCGGCCGTTGTTCCGGGCAAGCCGGAGCTCAGTGAATTGATCCAACGCATCACTTCCAACAGCAGCGATGTTCGCATGCCACCCGTTGAATTTCCGAAGCCATTGACGGCTCGACAAGTGGAAACGCTGCGAACATGGATCGCCGAAGGGGCGGAATATCAGCGGCATTGGTCGTTTGAACCACTGCAGTTGCCCAGAGTTCCTCAGCGATCTTCGGAGCTCAATCCTATTGATGCGTTTGTCGTGGAATGCCTGCATCAACAGGGCCTGAACTTCGCCCCCGAAGCGCGGAGGGAGGCGCTGATGCGCCGAGTGAGTTTCGATCTGATCGGGCTTCCACCGACTCTGGCGGATCTGGATCGTCAGGACGAATCGTATGTGGATTTCGTGGATCGTCTGCTGGCCTCGCCGCATTTCGGCGAACGCATGGCCGTGGATTGGCTGGATGCGGCTCGGTACGCGGACACCAACGGTTACTTCGGAGACAAGCCGCGACAGATGTGGCTATGGCGTGATTGGGTGATTGACGCGTTCAACCGCAATCAGCCATTCGATGAATTCACCATCGAGCAACTGGCGGGAGATCTTCTGCCGAATGCGACGACGTCGCAACGGATTGCCACGGGGTTCAATCGTAACCATGTGGCGAATAATGAAACCGGCATCATTGATGAAGAATTCCGCACGGAATATGTCGTCGATCGCATCGACACCACCATGACCACGTGGCTGGGTCTGACGGTCGCGTGTGCTCAGTGTCATGATCATAAGTACGATCCGATTTCGCAGCGTGAGTACTATCAGTTGTTTTCGTTCTTCAACAACGTACCCGAGACTGGCCTGATTACGAAAGACGATCCTCCGCCGGTGATGTCTGTCTCGACTCCCGAGCAGGATCGTCAGCTTGCCGAATTGTCAGCCGCTGCAAGCGCCGCCACAATGGAGTTCGATCAACTGCGAGCGAATCTGAATTCCCAGCTGGCGATCTGGGAATCGACAGCGTTGACATCGGTGCCGCTGGTTCCTGTGGATGCCACGCTGTTTCATGAACCCTTCGAAGCCATTCCACTGGTTTTGCCATCACATGTTGTTGGTACTCAGTTGCAGTTTCGGACTGGTATTCGAGCACAGTCGGCAAAATTTGATGCGACGCAGCATGTCGAAGCATCTTTGCCCGACTTTTCGACGGATGCGCCGTGGACCATCGGATTGTGGGTGTTGCCTGATGGTTCGCTGAGCTGTCCGGTGTCAAAGATCGAACCCGAAGGCGATCGTCAGGGGTTTGAATTGCTGTGGCAAAAGGGCCGCGTGTCTGTGAATCTGGTGGAACGCTGGGGGTTGAGTGCCATTGAAGTGGTAACTCAGCAGCCAGCGCAATCGGGCCAGTGGCATCATGTCGTGATCACTTGTGACGGTTCGCGTTCTGCCACTGGCCTGCAGGTTTACATCGACGGACAACTCGCGACGGTGGAGATTCGACGCGATTCGTTGGTCGGCAGTACAAACAATGCCGAACCGCTGCGGATCGGTCGTCGAGATTCTGGGCTGGGGTACTACGGTGCGATCGACGAAGTGCGGATTCTGCAGCGATCACTCAGCGAACAGCAAGTCTCAGACTGGTTTTACGCGGATCGCATTCGCGGCATCATTGAAACCGATTCCAAAGTTCGCAGCGGCGCTGATGCGGAAGTGCTGCAGGACTATTACATCAACCAGCACGGCGACCAATCGCTTCAGACGGCGCGTAAACTCGTGAAGAATGCTCAACAGGCCGAACAAAAATTTCGCGATTCCATCCCAACGACACTGGTGATGCAGGAACTCCCTGAACCTCGCAGAACGCATGTGCTGTTGCGGGGCCAGTACGATCAGCCTGGCGATGCCGTGCAGCCGGGCGTTCCTGCTGCGATCGGCAACTGGCTGGCTGCCTCTCCACCAAATCGACTCGGTCTCGCTCGCTGGATGGTGTCGAAGAATCATCCGCTCACCGCGCGAGTTGCCGTGAACCGGCTGTGGGCTCAGTGTTTTGGTGAGGGGCTCGTGCGAACAATGAATGACTTCGGCACCCAGGGTGAACCACCGACTCATCCGGAGTTGCTCGACTGGCTGGCGGTCACGTTTCGTGACAACGGCTGGGACGTGAAGGCCCTGCTGAAGTCAATCGTGACCTCGCGAACGTACCGCCAGGATTCTGCGTTTGGCGTAGTGAACGAAACCATTGTTGATCCGCAGAATCGCTGGCTGTCGCGAGGCCCGAGTTATCGCATGTCTGCAGAAATGATTCGCGATCAGGCGTTGGCAGTGTCCGGACTGCTGCAACCGAAGGCAGGCGGGCCGAGCGTTAAGCCCTGGCAGCCGCCTGGGCTGTGGGAAGAAGTCTCGTACAACGCTGAAGAAACGTATGTCCCGGATCGGGGAGACGGACGCTGGCGGCGAAGTCTCTACACGTATCAGAAGCTCAATTATTGAAAGACCTGCTGCATCGCCAGCGCCAGCGATTCAGCACCGCGCCGGATGCCGCGAGGGAGCTGTTGTCGGAAGCGGCTGCTGTCAACAATTCAAAGCATCCTGCTGCAGAGCTGGCCGCATGGACGGTGGTAGCTCAAACGATTCTGAATCTGGACGAAACGGTGACACGCCGATGACTCATGAACTTCAACGCCGACAGTTTTTGAATCAAACGAGCCTTTCACTGGGCAGCGCGGCTCTGGCAACACTGCTGAACGGGCCAGCGTCCACCGCGCAGGCTGATTATGCTGCCGGTCCTGGTATAGGCCATTTGGCAGCTCGTGCAAAACGTATCATCTATCTGTTCATGCACGGCGGGCCTTCGCAGCTGGATCTGTTTGACCATAAGCCACGTCTGCGGGAACAACATGGCCAGGAGCTGCCTGACTCTGTGCGAGGCGATCAGCGACTGACGGGCATGACCAGTGGCCAAAAGTCGTTTCCCGTGACATCATCATTGTTTTCGTTTGCTCGGCGTGGCCAGAGCGGTGCGTGGGTCAGTGAACTGCTGCCTCACACGGCTGGAATCGTGGATGACCTTTGCATGATCCATTCCATGCACACCGAAGCCATCAATCATGACCCTGCGATTACACTGTTTCAGACCGGCCATCAACAGCCAGGCCGACCCAGCTTCGGAGCGTGGGCCAGTTATGGATTGGGCAGTGAAAGCAGCAATCTGCCGGCCTTTGTCGTGCTGCTGTCCCGAGGCAGTGCGGCTCGCCCGGCCGACCCGCTGTATGCCAGGCTGTGGGGTTCCGGGTTTCTGCCGTCGAATCACCAGGGCATTGCATTTCGTTCTGGCGGCGATCCCGTGTTGTACCTGTCGAATGCCCCCGGCATTGACTCAGAAACTCGCCGCGACCAACTGGACGTGATTGCCGCCTTGAACGCCGCTCAGGCTGTCCAGCAGCGCGATCCGGAAATTGACACTCGCATCGCGCAGTATGAGATGGCGTTTCGTATGCAGACATCCGTGCCGGATCTCGTTGATCTTCACGATGAAACAGCTTCGACGCTGAATATGTTCGGGGCCGAATGTCGGAACCCCGGAACGTTCGCAAGGAATTGCCTGATGGCTCGCCGCATGGCAGAACGCGGAGTGCGATTCATTCAGCTGTATCATCGTGGCTGGGATCAGCATTACAATCTGCCCAGCGATCTGCGACGACAATGCCGAGACATCGACCAGCCCGTGGCCGCCTTGATTCGCGATCTCAAGCAGCGTGGATTGTTGGATGAAACGCTTGTCGTCTGGGGCGGCGAATTTGGTCGTACCACTTACAGTCAGGGCAAACTGGAACCGACAAACTACGGCCGCGACCATCATGGACGCTGCTTCACAATGTGGCTGGCAGGAGGTGGAATTCGCCCCGGCATGGTTTACGGGCAGACGGACGACTTTTGTTACAATGTCGTGAATAACCCTGTTCACGTTCATGATTTGAACGCTACATTGCTGCATCAGATGGGCATCGACCACACTCGCCTGACCTACCGATTCCAGGGCCGCGACTTTCGGCTGACCGATGTTCATGGCCGGGTAGTGAAGGATCTTCTCTGACTCTACGGCGTTCTATATGCTGCGGACCCGACTGAGAACCGATCCGAAAAGGGATTTGAAAGACAGTCATGCATCGGATACCTGTTTGAGTGGGTTTCCGATCGGAGCCAAAGGGCGACAGGACAATCGACCGTCTCTCGGCTCCGCAGTGTCTCGACTGCACGGAGCTGTGGATCGAGCGGTCCCACCGTTTGTTGGTCTGACACCAAAGACGGGGCACGCACCTTATTCCATTCACTATCAGGAAGTTTTCGCGACGCTGTATCAACAGCTCGGGATTGATGTACGAACGGCGACGATTCCAGATAACAGTGGGCGACCGCAGTATCTGCTGGATCACCAGTCCGTGGTGAAGGAGTTGGTTTAAAAATGGCGAGCGGCTGGGCGTCAGCCCTCCGAGAAATGTCAGTACCCTGCCACGAGTGGTCTGCTCGTGAAGGCGGCGAATGTTGCCGGCGGACAGGACAACACGCCCGTCGTGCCGGCGCATTTTACCGACGACGCACGCGAATGCATTTTGCAGAACGAAGAGGCACCTGAGCAACGTCGGCCGGCAGAAAGGCCGTCACCGCAATAATTTTTCGCGGCACGAATCCATGTCAGCCTTTGATCGTGCAATCTGAAAATGTCGCACTCGTTGCGTGGACACGCCGGATCTGAGCCTGGTATGCTGAAGTTAAGTCTGAATTTGAAACATCAGGACAGTTCCCACTGACCCGATTCCGCGTTCTCGCCTAACTGAGTCGTCAAAAAACATGAACCGAATCGGTGTCGTGGACCCGTTGCTCGTTGGCAGAGCTCAGGTTATCTTCGAGCAGGGAGAGCACGTCAGTCCGCGTCCAGCGACCTGACGCTCTCGATTGCCGTGGTTTATACTTTTTGTTCTTTGGCGCGAGTGCAGCACAATCCGGCGTTCAATGCATGCTGACCGAAATGGAAGACCGCACCTATGGATCTCGCCCCGGAACAAATTCCTGTCGCTGCACTCTATCAACATCTCATCCGCATCATCGCGCCGCGGCCAATAGCGTGGGTGTCGACAGTTTCGTTGTCAGGCATTGCCAATCTGGCACCGTTTAGTTTTTTTACGGGTGTTGGCGCGAAGCCGCCGAGTATCGTGTTTTGTCCATCAAATCGCCGCGACGGTACTCCCAAAGACACACTGAAGAATATTCTGGATAACGGCGAGTTTGTCATCAACGCCGTCCCGTTTCGACTTGCACAGGCGATGAACCTGAGTTCTGCCGAATTGCCGCCGGAAGATTCTGAGTTCGATTTGACAGGTATCGAAACAGCGATGTGCAGCATCGTCAAACCGCCACGCGTGCTGGAATCTCCAGTGAGCCTCGAATGCACGCTGATGCATCACCTGCCATTGGCACCCGGCCCTGGCGGTGCGAACATCGTTGTGGGGAAGATCGTTCAAATTCATCTGGATGACGCAGTACTTGATCACGAAGGCTGGGCCGATCCTGCGCTTCTGGATCTTATCGGGCGTCTTGGCGGTTCATCATACTGCCGCACCACGGAACGCTTTGAGATACCTCGGCCATCGGTGCCGTAGCATAGGCGATCAACAATCCCGTTTTTACATTGAGCGTGCCTTTTTTACGGGATGGTACCTCGGAGACGCTTATTCGCTTCTACCGGGCAGCGGCATCTCTGGATCATCGAACTGCGGAGTTTCGGGAAGACGCAGCTTGTCACCGCGTTGGCGCGGGAAGTCCTTCAGATCAAATGACTCCTCTGCGGCTTTGCCAGAATCTTCATATCGCGGGCGAGGATCCTGAGGGCGAAGATCACGGGGATAGCATTCCTCGCCGAAGCAGCGACCGTGCGTGCCGATGCTGGCAAATCGTTCTTCGATAAAGCGGACACCGTGTGTCTCCAGGATCGTACCGGTTTGCCGTTCCAAACCAGCGAGTTCTGTATTGTAAGTTGCCAGTGACTGGGCCTCAGAGGCAACCGCATTGCCCCAATCGGTCACACCCTGCAGAAAGTTCAGGAAGTTTTCGTTCCCCGTAAACAGGCGTTGTACGCGAACTTCCAAATTCTCTTTGGCCGCCTGTCGAGCATCGCGAAATGCTTCGTACTGAAGAAAACTCTGATCGACCGTTCGCAGCGACGTCGCCAGAAGATGCTCAATCTGATGCAAATTCTGTTGAATGTTAGCACGATCTTTCGCAATCAGGAGTTCCTGGTTGCGCACCTGCGCCCGCGACTTACGCAGGCTGAGTGGGACCGAAAAACTGACTCCCATCGTCCAGCTGTTATTATCGCCGAGACCTGATGACAATTGATTTCCACTGTTGACTCTGCCACTCAAGCCATTCCACTTTTGCAACGCTACGGCATCCAGTTGGGGTTGAGCCAGATTGCGACTTTGAACCAATCGCTTCTGATCAGCCATCAGAACCAGATTGAGCTCGACAAGATCCGGACGACGCGACTGGGCGGTGTCGTTGATTTCCTCCCAGCGAAATTGAATTTGATCGCGAGTGGGCGGCGTGGACGGCACGATGCGTTCGCCATCTTCTGGTGGCAGACCAATCATGTTTCTGAGTGCCGCTTCACGTTGCAGCACATTCGCTTGAGCCGCGATCAGGTTTGCTCGGAAGTTCGCATACGCAAGCTTGGGCTGTGCGACGTCACCCTGATGTGCAAGTCCCGAGCGAAACTGTGCTTCCAGTCGTTTGTAGGCCTTCTGAGACTGATCCACCTGGATCTCGCGTGCCCACAATTCTGTCCGCGCCTGTACCAGAGACCAATACGCAGAGATCGTACCACGCACAAGTTCCTGTATGCTGTCTTTGAACTGAAAGTAAGAGAATTCCTGCTGATACCGCGCGATCACTATCGGTGCAGTATTGGCATCGCGGCCAAATCCAGCCAATAGAGGTTGCGTGTAACTGAGTGTTGCTGATGGTGCATTTCGGTTCAGGAAACCTGCGACCGCAGGATTATCCAGAACATTTGCAAATGTCAAATCCGTTGTGCCGCCGAAGGTGTTCAGGTCGCTGAGTTCGACGCTTGAGTTGTTGCCGCCTGTCCGAGTTCCAACAATCGACGTTCCCAAGCCGTTGAGCCCAGGGATTTCGGTGTGACGAAATGAGCTGTTGGCCTTGAACACAGGGTCGAAAACGGCTTTGGCCTGATCGATCGGCGTGGTCGCGATCGCAGTCTCGTAAATTGTCTGACCGGAGGAGACGGCGGAAATTCCGGTGAGAACGCGAATAACCTCCGAATGCTGCAATGTCAGGCGAATGGCTTCGTCTAGCGTCATCAAACGTTCGGATTGCTCAATGCCCTCAGTCGCGACCGTGACTGGTGCCGGACCAGCACTGCGGTGGTACTGCGAAACTCTTTCTTCCTCGCTCCAGCGAATTCGCCGTTCGTCATCATTCAGAAGTTGGGCGTGAGTAACTGATGCATCGGCCGCGAACGCAACCAGCACGAACAGAATCATCCTTGACACATGTTCGAAGCGGACACTCATGTGCTGAGAATCGACCTCGCCATGGCAATTGAATGACTCATTCCGCTTGTTCTGGATCTACACCAGGCACGTCTTGTTCATCAGGTGTGGTTTCGAACGCATGTAACGATTCGAACGCATCTTCAAATCGCGTTGTATCCATCCCAATTTTCCCATCCCGCATAACCAGAATCCTCCGAGCGTGGCGGGCGACGTTAAGATCATGTGTAACCAGAATGACCGTAATCTGATGTTCTGCGTTCAATTTCTTAAAGAGTTCGATCACCTCCCGGCTCGTTTTGGAATCCAGATTGCCGGTCGGTTCGTCCCCCATCAGCATCGATGGATTTGTCACCAGCGACCTCGCGATGGCAACTCGCTGTTGCTGGCCACCGGACAATTGTCCTGGATGATGATCCAGCCGATCCTCAAGCCCCACCATAGCCAGCATTTCGCGCGCACGTTTCTTTCTTGCGCGCCCAGACATGGCTTTCCCGTAAAGCAATGGCAATTCGACGTTTTCGAGTGCCGATGTGCGAGCGAGAAGATTGAAGTTCTGAAAAACGAAGCCGATGTGTCTGTTCCGAATTGTCGCCCGCGCGTTTCTGTTCAGCGTTGCGACTTCCTGTCCATCCAGCAGATAACTTCCAGTGGTTGGTCGATCAAGACACCCCAGCGTATTCATCAGCGTCGATTTTCCGGAGCCCGACGGTCCCAGCAAGGCGACGTATTCACCGCGCTCGATGAACAGTTCCGTCTCGCGCAAGGCGTGTACCTTGACTTCGCCAAGATCATACGTCTTGGAGATATTTCGTAACTCAATCAGTGCCATGTGAAGAATTCAGAGACCGACTACAATTTCAACGCGACAACACACGAGTCCTGCGTGAATGCATCGACAAGCTAAAGCAATTTGCGTCGCCACACAAGCGGCGTGAAGGCTGGTAGCTTGACATTATGTAAATCGTTGAAATAGGCCAGGCAATTCTGGGTCATTTTTTGTGTGTGTTTCTCTGCGTCCTCCTGTTGAACCGAGGTTGTATGACACCCCTCATATCGCCCCAAACACATAGAACGAACCGACGGCCGAAAAGGCCAGGGAATCAATATGCCACGTCAAAGACATCAGAATGAAGATCGTCTACAATCACACGTCAGAGTGAATTGGTCCGGCTTCCCCCGTTTCATGTGTAGCGGCTACACGTTTGGGTCTGTGTTCTCATGCGGACGTTTATCAAAACCATTTTCATCATCGCCGTGCTGGCAGTGCTTGGTTACTTTGGATTCATCAAGGGCCAGCAGTGGCTTGCTGAGCGAAACAAGCCCCGATTCAGAACGGCACTCGTTGAAAAAGGCGACTTACGAATCACAGTGAATGCCACTGGGCAGCTTGAGCCAACTCTCTCCGTAAAGGTTGGAAGTTTCGTTTCGGGGCCAATCCTTGAATTGTTTGTCGACCACAATGACGAGGTGAAAGCCGACCAGATATTGGCGAAGATTGACCCACGAATCTATATCGCCAGCGTTCAACGTGACGAGGCTGCATTGGGATCGCGTACTGGTGATGTGAAACGAGTTCAGGCCGAACTTCAGCGTGCTCGCAACGATGAAGATCGATCGACCAAGCTGAAGGCCGAGAACGAAGACTTTATTTCACAAGCCGAACTTGACCAGTTCCGATTCGCTCGAATGTCGCTGGAGGCTCAACTACTCATCGCCGAATCGGCAGTCAAACAGGCTCAGGCGACACTTGATAACTCCAAAGCCAACCTTGGTTACACAGAAATTAAATCACCTGTGGACGGAACGGTTATTGACAAAAAGATTGACAAAGGACAAACGCTTGCCGCTCAGTTTACAGCACCGGAGATGTTTGTGATTGCTCCGCGAATGCGTGAGGAAATGCTGATTCGAGCTTCGATTGACGAAGCTGACATCGGCCTGATTCGTGATGCGAAGGATTCGAATCAGCCAGTCTGTTTTTCAGTCGATGCGTATCCTGAAAAAGTTTTCAGCGATGCAATAGTTCAGCAGATCCGATTAAGTTCCACCACAACTCAGAATGTTGTGACCTACCCGGTCATTGTTTCGACCCCAAACGCCGATCTGAAGCTGCTGCCTGGCATGACAGCGAACCTTACGTTTCAGATCAAAGAACTGAAAGAGATTCTGAAAGTCCCAAATTCCGCATTGCGATATTTTCCAGACAAGGAATTGGTTCGAATTTCGGATCAAAAGCTTCTGGAATTGAATCTGGCACCAGAACCTGCCGCAGAAACAGCCACCAGTTCCCAAACGCCACCGGTGGATGACGTCGCGACGGCAACAATTGCATCCAGTAAACGCATTGTGTGGATTCAGGAAACGCTGGCCGATGTTGCTGCGTCGCCGGATGTGACGGCGTCCGAAAAGACTTCACCCAGCTCGACTGCAGCATCGACGGATTCAAGACAAGCGTTGACTGGTAAGCTACGAGCCATCAACATCGAAATCGGCGATAGTGATTACAAATTTACGCAAGTGTTGTCCGGCGATCTCAAACCGGGCGACGAACTCATTGTTGGCGTTAAGCCTCCGGGAGCTCCATGAGTTTTCTACTGACGATTGCCGTCGCCATACGAGCCTTGTTGCGAAATAAGATGCGTGCGACGCTGACAGTACTGGGCATTGTGATCGGAATCTCCGCCGTCACGACGATGGTATCCGTCGGCAGCAGTGCCGGGCAGCTTTTGCAGGATCAGTTGCAATCAATCGGGACAAATTTCATCGTTGTGCAACCGTCTTTCGAAAAGCGGCGAGGTGTCCAGAGTGGAAGCCTGCCATCGTTGACCGACGAAGACGCAAAGGCCATCGGTCGCGAATGTGAATCGGTTCTGGCTTACTCCCCTTTGGTATTTGGAGTCAAACCGGTTGTACGTGGCAATACCAACATGCAGCCCAAGGAAATGTGGGGGGTGGGCGTCGATTACATGCGAGTTCGCACATGGGACATCGAAGCAGGAGGCTTTTTCACTGAGCGTGATGAACGAGCAGGTAATTGCGTGTGTGTCGTCGGGCATACCGTGGTGCGAGAGTTGTTTCCGGCTGACAATCCGATTGGTCAGCAGCTGCGAATTGGAAACATACCGTTCACGATCGTCGGGGTTCTTGGCAAAAAAGGCGCATCACTGACTGGCGATGATCAGGACAACGTGATGCTGATGCCCTACACGACCGTATTGAAGCGATTACAAGGAACCAACTTCAGCAACGTCAACGCAATTCTTGTCGGAGCTCGTTCGCCGGAACTGATCGATACAGCAAAACAGGAGATTCAGCAATTACTCATGGACCGGCATCAGGTTGCGGTTGGCCAAAAGCCCGACTTTGAGGTCGTGACCAGCGCACAACTGTCGGAACTGTTCGGACAAATTACCGGAATTATGACTCTGCTGCTGGCCTCGATTGCCGGTATCTCGCTCCTGGTCGGTGGCGTCGGCATCATGAACATCATGCTCGTTTCCGTCACGGAACGTACCCGTGAAATCGGCATCCGCATGGCTGTCGGTGCGCGAGGCCGCGACATCATGATTCAGTTTTTGATTGAATCGGTTGTCCTCAGTTGTTTTGGCGGGGCCATCGGTCTGGCGGTGGGCATTGGTGCTTCCGTCGGCATTACCAAACTCATCAATTCCATCAGCAGCGGTGCCGATTGGCCTGTCGTTGTTTCAATTCCGACAGGCATTATTGCGATGGTCTTCGCCGCTGTTGTCGGACTTGTTTTTGGCCTGTACCCCGCTTGGAGAGCCAGCCGCCTCGACCCAATCGACGCGCTGCGATACGAGTGAGAATGGTTGGCTAGTGCCGCCGGAACTAAGCACCCATGTACAAGTCAAACTGCACAATCACAGGAATCGCAATCAAGGGACTGACGTCCCCCGCTCGCTGGGAACCCGGCAAGCCGCGAGACGTCAGTCTCCGGATACTATTTTCGCAATTGATTGTTATGACCCAAAACTTACCAATGAGTGCTTACAACAGTTTCGACAAAGCCTTGCCGTCGTGTGCAACCTTGAATGGGCGACCGGTGGGCGAGTGGACGATCTTTTCGAGAGGCAGGTTGAGTGCCGAGGCAATCGTTGCATTGAAGTCTGCTGGAGCAACACCGTCCTGATCAACACTGTGGCCAGCAGCATCTGATGTGCCGTAAAACTGGCCACCCTTGATTCCGCCACCTGCCAGAACAGATGAAAACACGGCAGGATGATGATCACGACCGGCGTTGTAGTTGATGACAGGCGATCGACCGAATTCTGTCGTCAGGACAACAATGGTTTCGTCCAAAAGTTTCCGATCCGCAAGATCTTTGAGCAGGTTACCCATTCCGCGATCCAGAACTCCGGCTCCGGTCGGCAGGGTTGCCTGATTGTAAATGCTGTTGTGCATATCCCAGCCGCCGCAGGTCACTTCCACACATGGGACATTGTTTTCTATAAGTCGGCGAGCCAGCAGGCAGCCCTGGCCAAAAGCACTCCGTCCATAGCGATCGCGGTCTTCTGGTTTTTCTTCGTTCAGATCGAAGGCTTTCAGTTCGCCACTGGTCAGCAAACTAGTCGCTTCGGAATAAAAGTCTGCATACTGTTTCACCTTTCGCAGCGGATATCGCTCGCGAAACTTTCGATCAAAACCATCGATCAGAACCTGGCGTTTATCAAATGACGATGCGGTCAGGTATCCCGGAGGCTTTGTATTTTCGAGGCCTCGATTTGGATCACCGATCGGCAGCGGACTGAATGTCGGGTCGAAGAACCCCGCTCCCGGATGCCGCGCTGGCGCGCTGATCAGGACGGTATCAGGCAGCGATTTATTTTGACGTCCCTTGAACTGCTGCATCCACGGCCCGAGTGACGGATGCCGTTCTGTTGCGATCTGATCATAGCTGGTTCGCATCAGATATTCACCGGCTTCGTGATCGCCGGTTTGAGTGTACATGGACCGAACCACTGCCATTTTGTCGAACAGACCAGCCAAAGTCGGCAGGAACTCACTGATCTGAGATCCCGCCACGTTGGTGGCAATTCCCCTGGTCTGGCCCTGATTTACGTGCCCCGGCTTGAGGTCAAATGTATCGATATGCGTCATGCCTCCGTTCATAAACAGATAGATCAGTCGCTTGGCTTTTCCACCACTGACTGCTGCAGCGGCCTTTTCCTGAGCGGCCTTGCTGACGCCATTCAATACTGGCAGAACACTAACTCCCAGAGCCGATTTGGCGGCATATTCGACAAATCGACGGCGGTTGATGTCGTCAAGTTTATTGAGCAT
>JAYVNW010000003.1:0-3162 GCA_043758225.1 Candidatus Kuenenia sp.
CAGTCGCATCGCCAGCCGATTCATCGCGAAGTGCTTGCGAGTTCCTTCTTCAATCTCAACACGTGTTCTGATCAACT
Organism: Candidatus Kuenenia sp.; assembly: GCA_043758225.1. GTDB lineage: Bacteria > Planctomycetota > Planctomycetia > Planctomycetales > Planctomycetaceae > SXXK01. Next base: position 78 of record JAYVNW010000003.1, read on the forward strand.
TCGGCGGATCGAGAATCACGACGTCGTATTGTTTTCCGTTTCGCAGCATCTCACGCATGTAGTTGAATGCATCAGCCTGCACGAACTTCGCTCGAGCCTGATTGAGATTCGCGTTTTCGCGAGCCAGTTTCAGCGGCTCTTCGTCGAGGTCTACGCCGGTGACGTCATCGGCCTTACCGAGGACCTTCGCCTGCACGGAAAAACCGCCCGTGTAGCAGCACAGATCCAGGACGCTTTTCCCTTCGCAGAACTCCGCCAGCTTCTTGCGATTTTCGCGTTGATCGCAGAAAAATCCAGTCTTATGACCGCCTTCAAATCGAATACGAAATCGCGTTCCGTGCTCGGAAATGACAACCTGTGTCGGGCAACCTTCGGACATCAGCGACGGCGGATCGCAGCCTTCCTGTGACAGAAACTGCGGGCTTGTTTGAATCAGCCAATGCTGCAGGCCCATTTGACTTGCCAGCATTGGCATCAGCAGGCTGGCACGTTGATACATGCCGAGACCAAATGTTTCCGCAGACAGAACATCACTGAAACGATCAATAACAATGCCGGACAGACCATCAGATTCCGAATGGACAACTCGCCAAGCATTCGACTGCGCTTCCAGTTTCAGTAGATCGCGACGCAGTGAAAAGGCCGCTCGTAGTTTTTCAGCCCACGCAGCATCAGTTGGGAATTCGGGAGTGTTCCATAACATCCGCACCGACATTTCGCTGCGAGGATTGTAGACACCATAGCCGAGTGGCTCCTGATGTCCGTCCGTATAAACGGCTACCAAATCACCGGGCTTGGCGTTGTCAATGCGGGCGATCTGTTTGCGATACAGGATCGGATGACGCGTACGATTTTTGACGTGAACTACTGGAACCGATTCTGATGCAGCTGGTCCAAGTTGAGTCCTCTGGCGAATCATCAGCGACGTCATTTCCTTTGACGCGGGTGCTGCGGGGTAGGGCGATGGTTCGTCGTAGACGTTGCCGGATGGTTGTTCTTGTGGCACGTTGCGAGGCGCGGCATCACGAGCTATCGGTTCGCGCCGAGGCGCATGGCGTCGTTGCTGACTGCCCGAAGGTCGTGAAGAACGATTATTGGAAGGACGCGCCATTGTGAAAGGAGACCAGAGAAAAACAGAAAACTGCTACAATGAGAAGGTTCGGAAGGAGGATTTCGGAGGAATGATTTCAATTTTGTTGGGACGCTGCAGATTTAAGATCTCACTGCGATTCATGCCCGGAGGGCTGGCACAGCCTCTGTCGGTGCCGTCAGCCACCGGAAGGGGATAAGCATGGGTTTCAGGATCCGGAGGGTCGATACAGAATCCGCCAGTTTTTTCTGCTTCCTATGTCGGCCCTTCGGGCCTTTCAGTTGTTCTAAAAATCATTCCGAGGCCTCACCGGCCCCGGCAGAGATTGTGTCGAGCCCGTCCGGGCCTGAAAGCCAGAGTCTTCGGTTTGTTGTCGACTCGCAAAATCAAAACCGGCCCCTCGGAGGGCTTACGCCCTGCCGCTCACCGATGGTTGTTAAATATAAACCCGTTCCGCGCGGTCGGGCGTACATTCCGCGATGCAGCCTGCGGCCTTCGCAGCTTTGTCGCGTTGCGATTTTTCCAATGCACGCTGAAACATGGCTTCGCCCGCTGGTGTTGGATAAATCGTATTCACGCATGCCTGGCAAAGTGTTGTCTCCGGCAAGCCGACGCAATCCGCAAGAGCTTCCACTGGAAGATATCGTAAACTCGTCGCGCCGATGGAATCGGCCATCGCCTGTTCTTCTTCCGGAGTCAGCACATTTCCTGCCATGAACTTTGGCGCAAAGAGTTCGCTCACCGTCGACATATCGATGCCATAGAAACACGGCGCGATGATGGGAGGGCACGCAATGCGGACGTGAATCTCTTTCGCTTTTCCACGAGTCTTCAGCAACGTCAGCAGTTCACGCAGCGTTGTTGCCCGGACAATCGAATCATCCACAAGCAGCACGCGTTTGCCTTCCATCACTTCCGGCAGCGGCGTGTACTTCATGCGAACTTTGTCCGCGCGGTTATTGCCTTCAATGAACGTGCGGCCGATGTAGCGGTTGCGGATCAAACCTTCCAAAGACGGCACACCCAGCTTGAAGGCCATCGCGTCTGCGGCTGCTTTGGCAGTATCCGGAACAGGCACAACGATCACATCATCGTCGATAGCGATTGGCTCCCGTGCGGCAAGCTCTTCGCCAAGGCGTTTACGAGACAAATAGACTCCGGCGTCGTCAAACGTACTGCCTGCATTTGCGAAGTAAATCCATTCGAAGAAGCAATGAGCCTTCTTTGGACTTTCCGCATACTTTTCAACGGTCACAGAATCACCATCCACGATGACGACATGTCCCGGCGGAACATTATGAACACTTTCTTCCTGAAATCCCAGATGCGTCAGGGCCACGCTTTCGCTGGCTGCTGCAAAGAGTGATCCTTCGTGAGCGTAACACAGTGGTCGCATTCCCAATGGATCGCGCGAGACGAACATTGTGCCGCGTGCATTCAGGAAGACGATGTTCCATGAACCGTCAAGAATCCTGGCCAGCTTGCTGAGCAGTTCGACAGGAGTGATGTTTGCATTCATCGACATTTCATGAGAAATCAGATGATGCAGAACTTCCGTATCCGTCTCACGCGTCAGATGGAAGTCTTTGTTTTTCAGAATCTCTTTACAAAGATCGCGGTAATTCGCCAGCTGCCCGTTGAACGCAAAACTAAACCACTTGGAACGCGCGATGTGCTGACGTTCGAATGGTTGAGCGTAGCTGGGATGATCAGTGCCGCAAGTCGCATAGCGAACATGACCGATCGCCGCATGACCTGCGTAGTCGGCCATCAGCGCTTTGTACGGTTCTTCCTGATTCATGCGGAAAACTTCTGCGACACCGCCGACATCTTTATGAGTCAGCATGAGTTGCAGTCGATCCGGATTGTAGGTCGTAAACCCAGCCGCCAGTTGGCCACGGTTCTGCATGTCCAGCAGCATGCCCGGAATCATGCGTGAGGCGCGAGTGATGGCTTCTTCGAAGGATTCTGGCTCATCAGGCGGCTCAATGGATT
>JAYVNW010000004.1:0-3868 GCA_043758225.1 Candidatus Kuenenia sp.
GGCTCTTGAATCGGCGGCAGACTCGGCGTCCCTGTCGAGGCCACTGCTGCGGATGCGCGGAATATCGATTTCAGGCGATCCTTGTATCGGAACCCAATCGCACCAATGCCAACCAGCATAAGAAACAACACGACCCATCGAAATACACGGGGCGGACGAGACATAGATCACCAGAGTCACTGGAGCTAGACAGCCAGGCAAAGCAAATGCCGACGCTACGCGGGTAGTAAGGCTGCACTCGAAGTTGGAAATCGTCCTGCAAGGGCGGCCATCGACCGCAGCGAGGACGAAAACGAGTGATATCTGCTGTTCTAAAGGCGCAGCATGTGCGGCAGAACGACCAATGGCGCAAAAATGCTGCCTTCCGGTGGCCCGGTTTCACTGTACGTGACAATCTGCGGAAGGACCGAATCTGCCACGCGATCGAAATCTGAATCGCGCATTGAATTGCCGTCGGCAGCAGCAGGCAATTCGACCCGTTCAACAGCGGCAGTCAGTACCTCACAAACAACGTAGAGTGCATTCTGGTCATGATCCGGCGATGGAACGTTCGGGGTCGGCGATTCGGTCTCATGATCATGCCGGTGTGAATGGCCATGCCTGTCAGCATTTTGATGAGAAGAATGCGAATGGCCCGTTACGTGAATGTGAGGACGCTCCGCGTGGCCTGACTCAGACGGCAAACTTTCATGTGCGTGGCAATGCGGAACTGCAACTCCTCGGAGCAGCAATTGGACAATCGCCAAAATTATGATTGTCGGACGCACAAAACGATCCCTAAGAAGCACGGCAGAAGTTTAGGTCGAAGTACTGTGGATAACAAGTTTCATTTGATGATTCAGATATCCACCGTGTCGAAATCGTCGAATCCTTGATGTTACACGGCCTGAAAATCAAAGGCGATTCCATCGAATTTCGCAAAACCGGCACGCTATTTGAGCCCGTCGGTCCGATATCCCGAATGTAGCGTGGTAGGTATCCCGGCGCGCGTCGATGGCGCATACCGACGCACTTTGAATTAAGGCGGAAAACTACTTCAGTGAGACCGACCGGAGTGGCTACCGCATGATTTGCCATGATTGGTCACATGGATCTACGAGCCCAATTGCACACTTTGGAGAATGGATTGCGTACCGACAGTCAATGAAACGCTTACGACGTTCGTGGCTGGCAGCATGCCTACGGTGTCATTTTGATGCGTGGCAATACAGGATAATCGAAAACTCGATTGCGAAAGCAACGGACCTGGAACGGAAGCGAGTGGAACGAAAACCTCGTTGTGCAATGCACTTTGAGAATTGCCTCCTCTCACTCCCGTCCATGCAGTTTCATCCACGTTCGTTAGATTTCAGTGGGGGAACGGCTCACACTGCCGGGAATGCCTAAAAGCCCACTATTCCCCGTCGTCCGCACGGGCGTGATGGCCAGCAACGTCGGCGTGCCATCAAGTCCGTACGGTTCGACAGGGAATCGCTTTCATGAAGGTGGGAAACCTGTGAAAATCCGATCCAACTCGCTTCCTGAGCCTGCGACATGGTTCGCACGATCAGCAATCGAAATCACAAATGTCTTTCCAGCATTGTGTTGAAAGAACAAGGGCCAGCCCGGCCACTGCACACACGATCATTGATCGTGATGCCGCCGTCATGGAAACTACCATGCGGTCATTCGAACGATCCAACTTTCGAGGTTATGACAGAGACCTGGCGAAGCGTTTCATGTCGGGGGGTGAGGAACTCGATTCGGTAGCTGACACCAGAGCCAAGATCATCAGGCGAGCTTCCGCCGAAAGCTTTTGCCATTCTCGGACAACACGACCCAGGTCACCAGTGGGATGACGAGAGTTGTCATTCGTTGCCAGATTGTGACCATTCGGCGTTGCAACGGATTGGTTAGATTCTCGTAATTCTCTGTCATTGCCAGCACTTACGGAATTGCCCCGCTGGTCTTGAAAAGTAGAGTGTGCGCAAGAGTCCCCGAACGTCTCTCAAAGAAATCCACAAATCTTTGCGAACTTTCTGACGCTGCAATGCGTCTCACTGAGCAACACGCTGGCGAATGTCGGCCTCACAGGATTCAGATTCGGAGCTTCAGTTCAATGTTTTCCCTACGGTCAAGTTTCATACGCAAATCCCTGGGTACAGGGCGTTATGCCGATCAGTCGGCCCGTTTCCAAAATGAAACGGCGCTCTCCACCCAGATTGTGCGCTTGTGACTCTTGGCCGTATTCGGAGAAACCTCCAAAGCCCGGTGTCACTGCGACATCGGGCTTTTTTCGTTCTGGCCGGGATGTCCTCACCGATCATGGGTCGGTAGCTGAGACGGATTAGCGGCGGACTGAAAATCCGCAGACGAGGATTCAAGCACCTCTCGACCCACTTTGCGCATCCGGTGCGCGCACAACACGGCCCGTTCGACTTCTGGTGAGGTTGCCAGCGTTTCAAGCTGGAGAGGTTGGGTTCGAATCCGGGCACCGACCGACAGGTTGGTCCGGGTCAATAAATCACATTCAGCCCGGTCGTCCAACGGTTCAGGGCGCCGCTCTGATAAGGCGGAAACAAAGGTTCGACTCCTTTTCGGACTACTTACTGGAGAACACACAATGTGCGAACGACAACGATTGAAACGGATACCGCGACCATATTCGGGGTCGTGGTGTAACGGCTGCACAGCGAGCTTTTAACTCGCGCGGTGGGGGTTCGAATCCCTCCGGCCCCAATGATCGCCATGAGATACAGGCCTGTAGCTCAACGGTCAGAGCCGGCTCCTTATAAGGGCCAGACGACGGTTCGATTCCGTCCGGGCCTATTCAATGAAAACAGACAACGGGATCGAAGTGTTAGCGGCAGCATACCCGGCTCTTAACCGGGTTGGTGACGGTTCAAGTCCGTCCGGTCCCAATTGAAAGCAGGCACTGGTCGTTCAGCGGCGAGGACACCGCACTCGTAATGCGGCAACGTGGGTTCGAGTCCCACCTGGTGCTCATTGATCTTTGACAATTCAGCGAATCATTTAGCGCCCATGATGTAGCGGTAGCGTGCTGCTCTGCCAGGGCAGTTGGGTCGGTTCAAATCCGACTGGGCGCTTTCTTTCTGCCTCATGCGGCGGAACTAACAAGAACGGCAGTGTGTGGGAAAGCCTGGTAATCCGCGTGCCTCGGGCGCACGAGAACGTCGGTTCGATTCCGACCACGCTGACTGATGTGATGCGGTGGGTCCTGTGCTGGTACGGGCAGACGGCTCTGAACCGTAGTGACGTGGGTTCGATTCCTACCACCGCAATTCCTGGAAGTCATCCGGCTGGATGAGGAGCCTGTCTTGAACACAGGTGGCGAGTCCATCTCGCTTGTGAGTTCGAGTCTCACGGCTTCCGCTTTCAACAAACGATCTGGTCCCGTGGTCCAGCGGCAACGACTTCTGGCTTACACCCAGGAAACGATGGTTCGAGTCCATCCGGGAAGCAAGGCCCAGCCGCCGACTGATAAGGGAGGAAGAAGGCTTGAGCCGCGGTAGTTGAAAACAGGATGCTCAGGTACGCCAATCGGAAGAGCGGCTTGGCTTAAACCCAAGCGACTGCGGGTTCGAATCCCGCCCTGTGCAATTCATGAAACACGGCTCAGTAGGCAACTGGCAGACCACCTTGGCTTAGAACCATGGATGCTGTGGGTTCGAATCCCACCTGAGCTATTCACATCACGTCCTCGCGGAGCAGCCCGGAGTGCTCGCCACCCTGTCAAGGTGGAGATCAGGGGTTCAAATCCCCTCGGGGACGCTTTTTCAAAACACAACGACGCGGTACGCAATCTGGAAAAGCGGCGAGGTCGAGAGCCTCGTGATTCTATGGGTTCGATTCCCACCTCGGTCAATCA
>JAYVNW010000005.1:0-13501 GCA_043758225.1 Candidatus Kuenenia sp.
CTTCGGCTTTCAGCGTCCGCAGCCAGTCGAAAACCGCACCTTCGCGAAGAGCGGCCATCGGAATGCAATGCAATTGCAAACAGTCGAGCACATCAACGCCCAGTCGCCGCCGCGCTGCATCGACCGCCGCACGCATTGAGGCTTCCGTGAACTTATCCGGAAACACGCTGCCATCGCGACCGTATTTCGTGACGACTCGAATGGTCTGGCCCTTGTGTGTCGCGAGGAATTTTCCAATCAGCGATTCGCTTCGACCGCCACCGTAGACATCAGCAGTGTCGAAGAAATCAACGCCGCCATCCACAGCCGCCGCCATAATCGCCAGCGCCTGAGCATCGGACATCGGTCCAAAATTGCCGCCAAACTGCCAACAACCAAGCCCCACTTCGCTGACGGTTTGACGGTGTGTTCCAAAGGTTCTGTGTTTCATGTCTGGGAGTGTAACAGCTCTCAGCGATGCCAATCAACGCTCCGCGAATTCTGCCCTTCAAAGATGAGTTTCGATGCAATCGTTCGCTGGATAGAGGCGCGCTCAAAAAATAACTGTCCGATTCGAAGTAGGCGATCTAGTAACGCAGTCATCCTGTTGCCAGCGGCTCGCGGGTACTATGATTTACAGCGATATGATTGAAGACACTTATTCCACTCAAGCTGGACGCCATCCATGAAACAGCAAATTCTCTATACCACTTTGGTATGTTTCTTCTTTGCACTCTGTTCGACGAATGACAATCAGCTTGCGGCGGCAGAGAAGCCGATGAATATCGTTGTTCTTTACGCTGATGACTGGCGGCATGACACGCTGGGGGTTGCCGGTAACCCAGTGGTGAAGACGCCAAATCTCGATCGTTTGGCGGGCGAAGGAATGCGATTCACTCAGAATTGCGTTACTACGTCAATCTGCGGCGTCAGTCGAGCGACATTGTTTACCGGGCAATGGATGTCACGGCATGAGAACGCGGCCTTTGACGAATTCAAAACGCCGTGGTCCGAAACTTATCCGGGACTGCTTCGCGCGAATGGTTACTTCGTTGGGCATGTCGGCAAATGGCACAACGGTAAATTTCCGGCGGAGCACTTTGATTTCGGTCGGTCATACATGGGCAAGCACTGGATGAAACAACCGGATGGCTCAAAGATTCATGTGACTCAGAAGAACGAGCGGGATGCCCTGGAGTTTCTGAAAACACGTCCCACGGATAAGCCGTTCTGCCTGACCGTCGCCTTCTTCGCAACACATGCCGAAGATGCGAATCCACTGCAGTATCTGCCTCAACCGGAAAGCATGAAACTTTACGAAGACATCACAGTGCCTGTTGCTCCGAACGCCAACGATGAGTCGTTTCACCGCTTGCCGCCATTCATTGAAAACGAAAAAAATGAAGGTCGCAACCGCTGGCACTGGCGTTTCGACACGCCGGAGAAATACCAGACGATGATGAAGAATTATTATCGTCTGGCAACAGAAGTGGATTCCACGTGCGGTCGAGTCCTGGCGGAATTGACGCAGCAGGGCGAACTCGACAACACGTTTGTTATCTTTACCACCGATAACGGCTACTTCCATGCTGAACATGGACTCGCCGACAAATGGTATCCGCATCAGGAAAGTATCCGAGTACCATTGATCGTTCGCGATCCTCGAATGTCGAACGAAAAACACGGTACGACGAACGAGGATTTTACTCTCAACGTCGATCTAGCGCCGACAATTTTGAACGCCGCCGGCATTTCCGCCCCGGCTACGATGCAGGGCCGCGACATGAGTCCACTGTATCTCGCCGCCGAACCGCCCAACTGGCGTAGTGAGTTCTTTTATGAACATGGGACGATCCGGAATATCAACTTCATACCGTCATCCGGAGCGCTCGTGCGAAAGGACTGGAAATATTTCTACTGGCCAGACTTTCAACGCGAACAACTGTTCGACATGCAGGCGGATCCAATGGAAGAAAGGGACCTCGCCGCCGATCCCGCTCAAGCTGAACGAATGGCTGAGATACGAAGCCGCTTCGCTGAACTGAAAGCGGCCTCTCGCTAGAATAGCACAAAAGTTGATGCACGCAGATCTCGGCAGATGGAGCCTGTTACATTCGCACGCGTTGGTGATAACTGAAATGACGAGTCGCGTGTTCTTTGTGTAGACTGACGGCGATACGAGCAACTGCCGGGAAAACTTCCACCTTGAGAGAAGTTCAACGATAACGTAGAGACGTTACGGTTTTGAGCCAGCCGCGAATTGGTCATCACGTTCACTAAGAATAATTCTTTCGAAGAGTCTGCCATGAAACATTCACTTCTGACACTTGTTCTGCTTTTTACTTTAGCAACGCCTGCTTTCACACAGTCGAAAGGAACACGTAACCTCACGGACACGAAGCTTCAACGCTATGACCTGAGTGCAAGGGCGAGTGAGATTGATTCGCGGACGAAGGAGCATCCGGAGATTGGGTTCGCCTTCAATGACGTTAAAGGAAAGCCAAAGGATCTGCAGCATGCGGTGGGTGATACTGTTCCGCTGGATCCAGATTGTGGGATAAATCAATGAATTACTGCGGGGAAGCAATTCTGATCTTCGTTGTGCTGTTTGGAGCGATTGTTGTCCGGGTGACTGATGCACAGGCGGACGAGAGTTTCTCTGCGGGCGACACTGCAGATCTTATCGACATCGCTGAGCCGTTCTTCCGGGACCATTGTATTCGATGTCACGGACCCGCTGACACAAAAGGCGAACTGCGACTGGACTCGTTGGACGCAGATTTCACCAAGCCTGCAAAGTTTGAGCGATGGCAGAAAATTCTTGAGCGGGTGCAGGCAGGTGAAATGCCGCCACAAGATGAGCCTCGACCGAAGCCAGAACTTGTTTCGGGCTTTGCGAAGGTGTTGAATGCAAGGCTGGAGGCTGTGGCCGCTAAACGACGCGGCAGTGGTCGTGTGGTGTTGCGAAGGCTGAACAGAATCGAGTACGAAAACACGCTGAACGATCTCTTCAACGTCAACGCATCGATCAAAGATATGTTGCCGGAAGACGCCGTTGCACAGGGGTTCGACAATGTCGGGGAAGCGTTGAATATCTCGCCGGTGCTGATCGAACGATATCTGGAAGCGGTCGATGCAGTGATCGATGCGGCGATTAAGCCGGTTCACGATATCGAAAGCAAAACGGAACGATTCGACTTGTATGATTCGCTGCCAACGTGGTTCATTGCCGGTGTCTGGAAACAGAATGATGGTGTCATTCTGTTTCGTAACAGCGGCGATTCGGCAACTGATCTTCGGCAGTTCAAGGCTCCTGTGCCCGGACGATATCGGTTTCGCATTTCTGCGTCGGCACATAATTCGGCAACACCGTTGCCGATAGCCGTGTTGCTCGGCAATTTTGTGGTCAGTGGCAATCCGACGCGACATCTGGGCTACTTCGACGCTCCGCCCGGTGAGCCTGCGGTGATCGAGTTTGAAGAACGACTGCTGGCGAAGAACGATACGATCAAAGTGATGCCGGTGGCTCTGCCGTTTGTGTATCTGAAGCACGAGACGATGCCTGAATATCCAGGGCCGGGGTTACACATTCATTGGATGGAAGTCGAAGGCCCGTTTCCTGACGCATGGCCGACCGAAAGCTTCCGCCGCGTGTTCGGCGACGTTGATCCAAAGACCGGCACGCTGGCTGATGCAGAAAAACTTCTGCGCGAACTGCTGCCGAAAGCATTCCGACGTCCTGTGACTGACGGCGAGGAAAAGCCTTTCGTGGAATTGGTAGCATCATCGCTGAAATCAGGGCATTCTTTCGAAGTCTCGCTGCGAGCTGGCATCAAGGCTGTGCTCGCTTCGCCCAGGTTTCTGTATTTGCGGGAACCGAATGGCGCACTCGATGACTTCGCTCTGGCCTCACGGTTGTCGTATTTTCTGTGGAGCACAATGCCGGATGAAGAACTCATCAAACTGGCCCGTAGCGATGAATTGCACGCGCCGGATGTATTGCGATCTCAAGTTGAACGCATGCTGCAGCATTCGAAGGCCAAGGCATTCACCGAAAACTTTACGGGGCAATGGCTGAGTCTTCGCGATATCGACGCCACAACACCCGACAAGGCGCTGTATCCGGAGTTCGATGAATTATTGAAGTGGTCGGCCGTGCAGGAGACTCAGCGATTCTTTGATGAGCTGTTGAAGGAGGATCTCAGTGTGCGAAATGTCGTTGATTCGGATTTCACGATGCTCAACGGTCGGCTGGCCACGCATTATGGAGTTCCGAACGTACATGGCGTTGGAATTCGAAAGGTGTCGCTCAAGCCGGAGTATCATCGTGGCGGCCTGATGACTCAGGCGAGCGTTCTGAAAGTCACTGCGAACGGAACATCAACGTCGCCTGTTCTGAGGGGAGTCTGGGTGCTCGATCGCATCATGGGACAGCCCGTTTCACCACCTCCGCCGAATGTGCCGGCCGTCGAACCTGATATTCGAGGAGCGACGACCATTCGCGAGCAACTCGCCAAACATCGCTCGACGGAGAATTGCTCCGGTTGCCATTCGCGGATCGATCCTCCAGGCTTCGCGCTGGAGAACTTCGACGTCATTGGCGGTTGGCGCGATCGCTATCGAGTTGTGGCGGAAAGAAAGGACTGGGTTGAAAATCGCGTCGGTCCGCTAGCGAAGTATCTTGCGGCATATCAATACGGCCTCGGGAAGCAGATCGAAGTCGCAGATACACTTCGCGACGGGCGTCTGTTTTCGGATATCAATGAGTTGAAGCAACTATTACTCACCGATCCCGAACAAATCGCCCGCTGTGTTACGGAAAAACTGATCACCTATGCGACAGGCCAGCCGGTCGGCTTCGATGATCGAAAGCAAGTGCACCAGATTCTTGCGGAAGCAAAGGCGTCTGATTATGGCTTGCGAACACTGATTCACGCTGTGGTTGCGAGTGATTTGTTTCGAAACAAATAAAAGTAGCCATCACGCTCCGCCGTGATGAGTCCCGTTCTTCGGCGTCATATTGTCAATGCCCCCGCCGTCGCGGCTTTTCTGCATGGTGTTGGAGGGATTGCATGCAAAGATGTTGGGCATCTGTACTGCTTCGAGTAGAATCATTGCGATTGTGGGGCTCGGTTATGATTCATTTGCTCAATCGTTATGTGGAATGACACTGTGTCAACACCTCTTAAGATTTCTGGCTGGGAACAGGTTGCAATGGCGATCGAAGATGTTGCCGACCGTTTGCGCCGAGCTACTGAGGCGCTGGCTGCGGGATCGGTTCCGTACGCCGTCACAGGTGGCAACGCAGTGGCAGAATGGGTCGGACGAGTTGACCGAGCGGCCGTCCGTTTTACTCAGGACATCGACATCCTACTACGACGATCGGACTTGCCGCTCGCTGTGAGTGCGCTAGAAGCGGCGGGATTTGTCTTTCGACATGCAGCGGGAATCGATTTCTTTACGGATGGTCCCGAAGGAGGATTTCGCAACGGCGTTCATATGTTGTTTGCCGGCGAAAAAGTTCGCGAAGAATACGTGGCTCCCGCTGCAGACGTTGAAGAATCGGAAAGCACAGAGAAGTTTAACGTCGTTACCCTCGAAGCTCTGGTTCGCATGAAGCTGACATCGTTTCGGGATAAAGACAGGATGCATTTGCGTGACATGATCGATGTGAGGCTGATCGACGCAACGTGGACCAGCCGTCTGATCCCGGACCTCGCGGCCCGCCTGCAGATGCTTCTGGATGACCCGGATGGATAGGTTCTGTTGGAACATCAATAGTCGCCTTTCGCTCCGCGAAAGTAGCGTGAACCCAACACCGGTACGATGCGATTCGCTACTTTCGCGGAGCGAAAGGTGACTATGCTTCCTCTGGTCTGGTCCTGCAGACGACGAAATGAACGCCGAAAGGTCTACGAATGAAAACAACTCGCTTTTCTCGTCGCGCATTATTGCGTAACACCGGGGTCGCATTGACGCTGCCACTGCTGGAATCCATGAATCCGGCTCGAGCACAATCGGCGAATGTCGAAGCACCAAGGCGAATGATTTGCATTAACAACACTCTTGGCCTGCACACACCAGACTTGTTTCCAGAGCAGGCCGGACGTGACTATGAGCTGACGCCGTATCTTGAGCCTATTAAGGATTTCCGGAAAGACTTGACGGTGTTCTCGGGACTGTCACATCCCGATGTCGATGGCGGCCATCCAGCTGAGTTGTGTTATCTCACGTCGGCTCCGCACCCGCGAGCAGACAATTTTAAGAATACGATTTCGCTGGATCAGTATGCCGTCGAACAGCTTATCCCGGACACGCGTTTTGATTCGTTGGTGCTGGCATCATCGCACACGGGATTGTCGTTCACTCGCAGCGGAGTGCCGATTCCTGCGGAACAGCGGCCATCGCAAGTGTTCAAGAACATGTTTGTGGCTGGCACTGCCAAAGACGTTAATGCACAAGTGCAGCGGCTGCAGCAAGGCCAGAGCATCATGGATACGGTGCTGAATGACGCGAAAGATTTTCAGAAGGGACTCGGCAAACAGGATCAGCAGAAGCTCGACGAATACTTTAGCTCCGTGCGTCAGGTCGAACAACGGATGTTGAAAGCTCAGGACTGGGCTCGTCGGCCGAAACCAGAAGTCGATGCCAAGCCGCCTGTTGATGTCACTAACTCGGTTGAAATCGTCGCCCGAGTGCGGTTGATGATTGATGTCATGCACCTGGCACTTCAAACCGATTCGACTCGATTCATCACCTTCGCTCTGAATGGTTTTAATGCTGTACCTGCGATTCCCGGCGTCACTCAGGACTGGCATAACCTCTCGCACCATGGCCAGGATCCCGCCAAGCTCGCCGAATTGCGAGTCGTGGAACTTCAGCAGATGCAACTCTTCGGCGAACTGCTGTCGAAGCTGAAGAGTACGGCGGAAGGCGATGGCACGTTGCTCGACCAGACAATCGTGCTCTTCGGCAGCAACCTAGGAAATGCAAGCAGTCATGACAACAAGAATCTGCCGATCATCGCTGCGGGAGGCGGTTTCCAACACGGTCAGCATTTAGCATTTGATCCAAAAAAACATCCGCCACTCAGCAATTTGTACGTTCAGTTTCTGAATCGTCTGGGATCAAACGTTGTTTCGTTCGGCTCAAGCAATGGAACGATTCCGGGGTTTGAACTGGCATAGTCGGAGAGGTGGTCGAGTCGATCTGGGTGTTACAGAAACAGGAAACACTTTAGACTGCAAGAATTTCTCGGCGTCTCTGATAAAAAGGAGATCAACGAGATCATTGTCAGTTCGCTTATGCTGAGCGCCACCGCCAATGTACTTCAGTCTGCAGGAGTGCGTGCTTCCGATCAAACTTCGCTGCTCATCGATGACTTTGCGCGAGCCTGGCATGACGGGTATCGACTTAATCCAGACAACAAACAGCACTTGCCACCAATCAATCTCAGCCGACACAAATACCACAGAAGATCATGCGGACGTCGCCGCATTCATCTCGGTCGCATCACCACCAAAACGAAGGGGAAATCACGGATGCTGAACGAACCACGATCTGCACAACGATCAGCTAGCGCGTCTCAACTGCGGCGCGATTTTTTGCGGACGGCCGGGGCGGCGGTAATGACGGCGGCGGGGTTGCCACTGATTTGTAATGATGCATATGCTGCGTCAAATGCATTCCTGCGGGAGCCGAAGACTCCAGAAACGCTTGTCAAGGTTTTGTTCGACTTGCTCACTGAAAAGCAACGAGCGAAAATCTGCTTCGACTGGAATCATGTCGATAAGGACCGCGGGCTGCTCCGCACTCGGCTTGAAAACAACTGGACAATCACCGAGCCAGCAATCAAGAGCAGCTTCTATACGTCTGACCAGCAACACATCATCCGTGAGATCTTCGACGGTATGACGGATCCCGGCTGGCGAGAGCGGTGGGATAAGCAACTCAAGGATGATGTCGGTGGATTCGGCAATAACCAAGCGATCGCGATCTTTGGGACGCCGGTAACCGATAAGTTCCAATTTGTTCTGGCCAGCCGCCACATGACATTGCGCTGCGATGGCAACAGCTCGGAACATGTCGCCTTTGGCGGCCCGATTCTGTACGCTCACGAAGGTGAGGATCTTTACGAAAAACCCAATCATCCGAGCAACGTCTTCTGGCACCAGGCACTCGCCGCGAACAAGTTGTACGACATGTTTGATGGCAAACAACGCAAGCAGGCTCTGGTGATTGAGGGCATGCCGTCGGAAGAGTTGGTTGGGTTTCGCGGGCCGAGCGGTAGGTTCGACGGGATCGCCGTCACTGAGTTTTCATCGGATCAAAAAGAACATTTGCAGTCAGTCCTGCAATTGTTGCTCGAGCCATTTCGAAAGTCTGACCGGGAAGAAGTTACTCGCTGTCTGAAAATGCAGGGTGGTCTCGATGCATGTCGGCTCGCGTTCTACAAAGAAGGTGATCTCGGCAGCGACGGCATCTGGGACAACTGGCGACTCGAAGGACCATCGTTCGTCTGGTATTTCCGAGGCAAGCCGCATGTGCATGTCTGGGTCAATGTCGCCGACACGCCGGAGGTCGAATTGAATTCGTATCAGAATTCAATTGGGGTTTGAGAAATCAACCTAATGGCTTACATGGGGAGGTTTTGCCGGTTCTGCTGGCAGTGCCCATGTTCAAACATGGAGTTGAATCTGTCAGTTTCCTCAAATGACCGGGCATTCAGAGTCTCAGTTACCTGGGAACACACCCCGAGTCATTCAGCAACCTAAGACGGATCAAGCTGTTTTGCGTCGTCTTCGCGAATCGCTGCTTACCGGACACGACTTTCTTGCCAGGGACATCAATTATCGAAGAGACGGAACAACATTTGAACTTGGGAGGATCACCACGCATTGCACGCGTTAATCAATCTTGTTCATGATGCCGTGGACATCGCGTCAACGTGGTTCTAAGCGGTGACGAAGGCCTGCGGCAGTTTCTTCGAATCAGAATATGACGTGGTGATTGCTGGATCTGGTCCTCATCCAAAGTCTGGATTTGACATCGCTCAGGCGATCAAACGGAAGTTTCCGGGGATACCTGTCGCCATCTCTCTGGAAGCGTCAGAGCCGCTCGAAACGGACAATCTCTCTTTGTAGTTAAAACCGAATGCATTCTTCCGAGCGTCCGTTCGAACAGCTGAACTCGAACAGATGCTGAGCACGCTGTGACTGTGGGCGGACAGTAACGGAATAGACTGTGAAGCCGGGAAACCTTAGTCACGTCACTCCTGATGAATCGCTTCCAGGGGTTTTAGTCGGCCAGCCCGAATCGCGGGCAGTGCGGCGGCAATGAGAGAAAGCAGGACTCCTGATATTACGTAACACAACAAGAGCAGTGGATGAACGTCAAACGTCAGGCCATATTCGGCGACGCCGCCAAATGACACTGTTATCAGGTACGCCAGAAGCACACCAACAAGTGTACCAGGCAGAAGTGCCAGCAGGCTCAGGACCAGGGCTTGAAACAGAAACATGCGGAAGACCTGAAGTCGTGACATTCCGACGACGCGTAACATGCCAAGGTGTCGCGTTTGCTCAATCACACTCATTGTAAGTGTATTAATGATGGCAAATCCGGCGATGACAAGAGCCATGATCAAAATCAGCCAGAGGCGAGTCATCAGCCCGTTGATCATGCTGCGAACTAGATTCCTCAGGTCTTCCAGTGACTGAAAGATCAAACCCTGATCGCGCGACAGAGTCTGCAATTGCGCGCCGACTTCGGCCGTCACTTGCGGGCTGCAGCGAATTCCGAAAACCTGAGCCGGTTCAATCGGATAGGCCAGACTAGCTGCTTCACGGTCCATAATCACCATCAGACCGCCGGCGGTGTATTCTTTGACTATGCCTGCGACTCGTACGGAATGGCTGATCCCGGCGACTTCCATCCGCATGGTGTCATGCAGCTTGATTTTCATGCGGCTGGCAATCATCGATCCAATGACGGCCTCGCCCGACAGCATTCCTTGCTCAACCTCAGCCGGATTTCCTTCGACTATGTCGACAGGGATGACATTGTGGCTCGACAGCTCGCGAACCATCAGCGTTGCCGTTGTACCGTTGACCGAAGCCACCGAAAACGACACACGGTCGATTGATTCGATGCCGGAAATTGACCCAAGCTGCTCCTCAAGATCATCCGGAAGCGAATCTGCTTCTGACATATCCACGCGAGGACGACTGGCACGCAGCAAAAAGTCTGCCGTCAGAGTTCGGTCGAGCCATGACTGTACGTCTCCCGTAATCATGAGGGAAGTATTGCCGATGCTGACACTGGTCGCCGATACAACGAACAGGACTGCGATCGTTAACGACGTACGTCCAAAATTATCCAGCAACTGTTGTTGCCCAAGTTGAGCTTCGACCGGATACAATTGCCTGATGATGCCGAACAGACATGCAGACACAGGTCGGATGATCGACGGCAGACAAAAAATTCCAGCGATCACAATTAGTGCGAGTCCTGCGATCGTCGTCCATTCGGCAACTTGCAGATACGAAACGACAAACATAAGCGCCGCGAGGCACAAGATGCCGAATCCCGTACTCAATGACGCTCGCAACGGAAACCCACGTCGCGGGGCAACAGCGGATTTCAGAACGGCAAGTGGTGGAGCTTCACAAACTGTGCGAGCAGGAAACCAAACCGACACAGTAGTCACGAGTGGTCCAAAGATAAATCCCGCCAGCACCGCGTGTGGTCGAATTGACGGAGTGTCGGTACTGGTGAAGCCAAAAATGTCTTCCATCCCTTTTGCCATGAAGCGGCTGCCGATGATCCCTCCAAAAATTCCGAAAATGGTCCCGATGCTGCCGAGCAGCATGGCTTCTCGGTACATCGAGGAACGGATCTGATCGACTGTGGCACCAACAATGCGAAGAAGTGCCAATTGTCGCTGACGTTCGGCGACAGAAATCTGAAATGTATTGACCACAATAAAAATGGCCGCCACGACCGATAGGGAGGCCGCTGCGTTCAGACCGACGGTAATGATCGCCTCCGTCGGACGACTTAGATCAGCCGCGGAGGTTGAGTGCGTCAGTGTCAGATGGCTCGGAAGCTGCGAACGGATGTTTGCGTCGATAATTTGCTCGTCCGCTTCCGGTGTCAGTACAATCTGGATGGCTGTGATCTTTCGTGGTGCTTTGCCCAGTGTCGCAGCGTCGCGCAGCGTGAGGAAAACGGAGGCCGTTTCTTCAACGGCTCCAATGCCGAGTGGCTTTAGAATTCCAACCACCTTCTTCTTGAGAAGCCAAGGTAACCCGCGCGCTCCCAGGCGGATTTCATCGCCCACAGTGATGCCCAGACTGTTTGCGACATTGACTTCAACGCAGGCTTCGTTGACTTCGCTGCAGACGCGGCCCGCCGTCATTTCGAACTCGCGAACCGTGCGATACTGCTCCATATCGACGCCGATCGAGATTCCACGCGCTTCGCCACCATCCGCAACCAGCTTTGAGAACACGCAAAACACCGGAATCGCGGCAGCAACACCCGGCTGATCCCTCATATCAGACAGGTCCTGGGGCGCGAATGCCTTGGCGTCAGTAGCGACAATTTCCATCGCCACCGGCGATGCAAGCGTTTGATGCAAAGAGTCAAGTTCACCTTGAGTTGCGGCTGTTGATTGCAAGACGGCGACAACGGCCGCGACACCGCCAGCGATACTTAATATCGTGAGCAATGTTCGAATCGGTCGCAGTCGGAGATTGTTCCAGAAGAATCTCCATGGAATCATCCGTCGGTCTCCAGTTTCAACGCGGCCATCCATTCGGCATCAGTGCTGGGGTGACCGTCAAAGCAAACTTTGCCATCCAACAAGACGATGAGGCGATCGGCCTGCGCTGCGACGCGAATATCATGTGTCACGATCACGACGGATTGCTGATTTTCGTGTGCCACGTCGCGTAAGAGTCGTGTGATGTCGCGGCCGCGAGTCGAATCCAGATTGCCGGTCGGCTCGTCTGCGAGTACCACTGTTGGATTGATGACCAGCGCGCGAGCGATCGCAACACGCTGCTGTTCGCCGCCCGAAAGCTGTGATGGCAGATGCAGCAAACGATGAGACATATCGACGCGTTTCAGCGATTCCGTGGCACGAGGAACCGCGTCTCGTTGTGAAACGCCGTCCAGAATCAACGGGAGCGTCACGTTATCCAGAACGTTCAAAGTGGGGACAAGGTTGAACGACTGAAAGATGAAGCCAATGCGTCGTCGGCGCAAGAGCGTCATTTGATAGTCATCCAGTCCGGACAGTTTTTGGTCATCGATCCAGATGTCGCCAGATGTCGGCGATTCAATCCCGCCGAGAATGTGCAGCAGTGTGCTCTTGCCCGATCCGCTTGGCCCCATGATGGCAACCATTTGGCCGCGTTGAAGGGTTAGGGTCACACCAGAAAACGCCAGAACCTCAACGCCGTCGTGGACGAACGTTTTTGAGATATTATCTGCGCGGATGACTGCTGGTTGCCTGTCGTCCCGTAGTTGATTTATTGATGAATGCAAATCTCAAGCCTCACTAAGCTCGCCTGTGCCACTGATCATAAAGACAACGGCAGTGTGGCGCAGTCAGGAGGCCAACGCAATTATGAGCATCGATGAGTTCTTGAAACTCAGCCGTTTCCAGCAGAATCCTCTTCAATTTCTAAAGTCAAACCGTGAATCAACGAGTTATTGCGTCGAAACCAGTTGCTGACTCCAGGAAGCGTCTTGACGCGACAGAATCCTGTTGTCCGCAAGCCAGTCGTGATAGGTGTCGACGATCGTGAAAGTATCCGTTTTCTGAACCTCAATCAATGCGATTCGGAAACCCATTTGGGTGATTTCTGTAAACAGCATGTGACACAGGTTTTCTACACTCGTCGCACCTCGGAAGATCTTCAGGCGGAGTTTTTCACCGGTGCGTGCCATATGTTGACGTAGCGATTCGTAAAGCGGATCGTCGATATTGATCAGCATTCCGTGGTCGTAGATATCCTTCAACCATGGCTCAATCTTTGAATCAAAGTTTCCGAACAGCGTGCTGATGTCGCCGGCGCGTTCGACTTCGAAGTTGCAACGCAGGCCGTAGCGATGGCCGTGCAGATTTCGACACTTGTCGTTCAGTGTTTCGTTCCGATGTGCTGCGTAAAATTTGTACTGTTTCTGAATGATCATGGCTCGCTCCTGAAATCGCCGTTGATGCCAATGTTCCTGCACTCCAGGAGACCGTCAGTTTGGCGAGTTGATCAACGACATCAACTCTGCCCGGCTTGCCGGATCGCTCCGGAAGGCACCTCGCATTGTGCTGGTTACTGTCAAACTACCTTCCTTGCGCACCCCACGAATGGACATACAGGAATGTTCAGCCTTTACGATCACTCCCACTGCACGGCTGCCAAGACGACTTTCAATCAGGTCGGCAATTGTCTGAGTCATGCGTTCCTGAACTTGCGGCCGACGTGATACTTCTTCGACGACGCGGGCTAATTTGCTG
>JAYVNW010000006.1:0-1716 GCA_043758225.1 Candidatus Kuenenia sp.
GTCTTACCACAATCGTTTCTATCAGAAAAGCATAAAATAACCGCATTTTTCACGGAACTAGCGGTTACTATTCGGCCTGAGCAGTGATTCGTCCAATCGTTTCCAGAATTTTTTGCGAATCGTGCTCGGCATCGACTTCAGTATTTTTATGGACAATCCTGCCATCTCGATCAATCAGGAACGTCCAACGGCTCGCGGTTACTCCCCTGCTGAGCGATCGTTCGACGCCATCAACCAACCGCATGATTGTAGCGCCTTCACGGAGCGGCACCCCAAATGATTTCGAGATCTTCCCGTCTTCATCGGACAACAGTGGAAAATTCAGCGAATTGACTTTGGAAAACAACTGGTGATTATCAACCGAATCCCCGCTGACCCCCACAACCTCCACGCCCGCGTCGTTCAATGCTTTCATTTGGTCTCGAAACCCGCAGGCCTGGCGAGTACATCCACCGGTCAAATCCGCAGGATAAAAATAAACAACGACGAATTTCCTTCCGACGTGATCTTCGGATCGCCAAACAGTTCCGTCCGTTGTCGGTGCTTCGAAACTGGGAGCTGTATCGCCTTCAGATAGTGTCACCTCTAAAGCGTCGGCAAGGCCAACCACGTTCAACGAAGGCAGCAGCAACGAAAATATGAAGCTGAAAAACGCCAGACAACGCATCGAATCCTCCGGCAGTTCGGCGAAAGATTCCGTTCCGTCATTCAACGCCGATCCCTCAGCGCAACTATAGTTCGTGTCAACCAAATGACAGTGAACCACATGGAATGCAAATACTAGCGGGAGATATCTTCATCGGGACTTTTTCAAGTCGCTCAGGTGAAGACAAAATCGAGGCAGGCGTCGAAACAAACCGGTGGGACACTGAGGTGTAGAGCTTGATTCTACAAACCCACTGACCCTGCGTCAAATCGCGAATTGCTAAAGGAGAATCGTCTCCTGAAACTTCTTTTACATGCGACTTTTGATCTTGCAAACTCACTGTCCCGGGCACAGAGTTTATCACAACCCCTACCCCGACCAATGGCTTGCGATATATTCCGCCCGGCCTATTTGATTGAAATTCATTCCCGGCTCAGCATCTTTCAGATCGAAATGTCATTTGATACAAACTGGCAACAAGGCACGGATTGCCACGCATCAAAATACAAAATTCAGCAGCCACGGGTAGTGCGAAACGCGTTGTGCGGCTCTTCGCGTGAATTTGATTCTGGTGGAGCATGATAGTGAACGAAGAATCCGGACGACGGAATTCATACACGCCTCTTTTGACGCGACTGACTCTTCTTGCCTGCTTGATTGTTGCCGCTCCGATGACCGTCAACGCGCAATCGGGTTCGCTGGCCCGGGGAAATGTGACTCCCTGTTGGCTGGTTGAGGATCGTTTTTTCGCCGACGAAGTCTGGGCGAAAGTTGGCGAACGAACGTGCCTGCGCTGTCATAATAAAAATGGTGACGCCGCTGAGAGCGGATTTCTGCTGTTCCGGGACGACGAAGTTCTCGGCCACGATGGCGCATGCCTGAAACAAAATCTCGACGCCTTTCAGTCGGTGGCGCAAGCGACGGAAGGTGATGAGTCACGTCTGCTGCTCAAGGTTATCGGCGCCCTCGATCATGGCGGCGGACGAGTCCTGCAGCCAGACTCCGCAGGCTATCGGATTCTGAAACGATTTGTGCAACGTTCAGCAACGCCATCCGATGTCCCTGATGCA
>JAYVNW010000007.1:0-1554 GCA_043758225.1 Candidatus Kuenenia sp.
CCCATTTTTGTGATTCTTCCGAATGGAGAAGCGTTTAAAGACAGGAAAACTCACGTGGAGACAATTTTCCCGCTGCCGATAGACCATGGTAGCAGTTTCGTCGCGCGATTCTACGAATTACGCTTGCCACGGAGATTGCCTCGCGATGCGAAAAAGGGGGACGCTTTGATGAATTCAGCCGCAAAGACACGGATGTCGCGGATACGCTGGACTTTAATTACAGCGATGCTGCTGTCCTGCAGTGCGTCAATTACGCTTGTTTTGCTGGGATGCCAACAGGTTCCCATGACGAATCGTAGGCAAGTTTTGCTGTCGTCTGAAGAATCAGAAAATGCGATGGGACTGACCGCATATGAGGAAGTACTGAAGTCAGAGCCCCTCACGAAAAACGAAAAGGCAACGGAAATCGTAAAACGTGTCGGCCAGCGAATTGCCGCTGTCGCGAATCGTCCTGACTTCAACTGGGAATTCAACGTCATCGAATCCGAAACGCAGAATGCGTTTTGTCTGCCCGGGGGTAAGGTTGCTGTTTACACGGGTCTTCTTCCGGTGTGCGAAAACGAAGCCGGCCTGGCTGTCGTGATGTCGCACGAAATCGCTCATGCAATGGCTCGACACGGCGGTGAACGCATGACATACCAGACAGCTCAAAATGCCGGCAAATCACTCGTCGGTTACGTGATGCAGAAACAGGATGAACAGAAACAGAAGATCGTACTGACCGCTTACGGCGCAGCGTCTAACTATGGAGTCATCCTTCCCTACAGCCGCAAACACGAAATGGAAGCCGATCAAATCGGCATTATGCTCATGGCCAAGGCCGGCTACGATCCTTCTGAAGCACCTGTGTTCTGGGAAAGGTTCTCATCAGCCAAGAGTGCAGCGGCCCCGATGGAATTCATGTCGACTCATCCATCTGACGCACACCGCGCTGCAGCGTTACGCGAACTTCAATCCGAAGCGATGAAATTGTATGACGCCGCTGAGGACAAAATCGGACTTGGTGATGCGGTGCAATAGAGCCCGGCCATGTCTTGAAGTTTGGAGATTCTATCAGCCGGAATGCTGATTTCACAGGACACTGATAGGCAGGCGATTTCTCGCGTCATCTGTATTACACGAAGATGTGAACGTCTCCGCCGTCATCGTCTGCGGTTCGTCACGTCTCTCGCAACGGCGAAAATGATGTTATCAAGGGGTATGGATTTCGCCGTCCATTCGAACCTGCGCCAAGATCCGTCGCTGGCGCTGTAACGATTCTGAAATTCAACAACCGGTCGTCCGGCCTGCAATTGAGACATCACACTGATTGTTTGGTCACGGTCATCTGGATGCACAAATTCCATGAACGGTCGCGAAAGCAGGCTTTGCTCGGAATGCCCAAGTACACGTTGAAAGTTGGAATTCACGCGGCGAAAATAACCATCCAACCCTGCGATGCAGAACAAATCGAGACTCAGCTCAAAGAAACGTTCCAGATCGCTTTCCGCTCGCTGCAGCAAAGATTCAAGGTAAATTGTCAGTTCACTCGCAACCACTCCGGCATTTGCGGGC
>JAYVNW010000008.1:0-10229 GCA_043758225.1 Candidatus Kuenenia sp.
CTGTCACTTCACGGAAAGTGTCGTCCTGCATGTTTTCGAAAACCTGAGGTAACATTCGATACGGTTGGCTCGCCTTGACCCATGTTCGGTCATCGACATGGCCGTTGGCAACCAGCAGATCTATCCATCCGTTGTTATCGATGTCGATGCTGGCGACACCAAAGCCGAGGACGCTACGGCTTGGTGGCCCCAGTCGTGACAGACGCGTCGCATCCTCAAACAGCAGATTGTTTCCTGCAGATCGATTCAGATAAAGGGTATTCGTGTCTCCAAAAAAGTGTGTCAGGAAAATGTCCATCGCACCATCTCGATTGAAATCGGCAGCTGCCACTCCCATGCTCGCCTGAGCATACCCGTGTTCGTTTAAGGCGGCGTTTGCCGATGTGGCATAGTCCTGCAGTCGGATGCCATTGATTCGCCCATCGATCAATGCTGCACGCTCAATCGCCAACAGATAGTTGGGCTCACCGTCATTCGCGACGTAGATCTCTGGGCGATAGTCACCTCCGAAGTCTCCGATCACGACTCCCAGCCCTTTGCCTGGCAATTCGTTCAGCCCTGCTTCGATGGACGCATTGATGTAGCCTCCTGCTCCATCGGAAAGAAAAAGGGTATCAGGCACGCCATTGAAGATTGCCGGTGAACATCCTGTGTATCCGTCTGGACTGCCGGGTTCTGGACAGAGGCGCGGATTTTCATCGGACTCTTCGAGATAGTTCGCGACATACAAATCCTGACACTGGTCACCATTGAGATCTGCAAATGCGGCACTTGAGCCCCAGACGCCGGTCAATGTGCCATTGCTGGCAGCTACCTCTGACAGCGTGCCATCGCCATTGTTGATCCAGAATTGATTTCCCCCATACGCTGTGAGATACAGATCTTCGAAACCATCTTCATTGGCATCCGCGACTGCACAACCGTAGCAATAGCCGAACTGCCTTAACATCGATGCTTCGCTGCAGTCCTGAAACTTCATCGCCTTGAGATTGCGGAATAACTTTCCCGGCGTTTCCCTCGTATCCTGGCTGAGCGGCAGCCGACAGCCGTTACTCATAAAGACATCAAGCCATCCGTCGTGATCAAAGTCGAAAACTGCAACTCCGCCACCATTCACTTCGAGAATGCGATGCTGGCCTTTGATGTCATCGTAACGCTCGAAATCGAAGCCTGAATCCTTGCCGATCTCCCGAAATTGAAATGTCGATGCGGTTTTCTCGTCGCGGCTGTGGTCTTCGGCCGTCTTACGCAAGTCGTTTGATATCTCGACGTCCAATTTCGACTGACCGGTCGTTGTCGAATCCGCTGGAAGCGGCTTTTGAGAGCAGCCTGCAGTTGTGCCGAACATTATTAGTGCGGCTAAAAGTACCCCCACCGGACCAGAGAACAAAAGACGAATGGTCATCAGTGCGCTCCGCGTTCGATGTGCTCGGCAAGCAGTTCAAAAGAATGTGCAGCAGCATTCAGACCTGCATGACTGGCGTCGCGTGAAAGTGCTCTCGCTTCAGCAGCCGAGTTTTGATTGACGGCGGAAAGTCGCACGCGAATTCGTGCCAGAATCAGCGAATGTTCCCGGATAATTTTTTGATCTTCCGTCTTCCCAAGACCACCAAGTGCCTCTGCCAGTCCCATATGACAGGTTGGATTGGCCGGATCAGCTTTCAAAACCTGTTGAAAATACTTCTCCGCAGCAGCCCAATCCCTGGATTGAAGTGCGAACTGCGCTCGCATCTGAGTCAGCAGCCACGGCTCATTGTCCTGAAAACCCGGTGCCGTTGAAACAATTGATTCGAATTGTTTCCAGTTCACTTGTTCATAGAGGCATTCCAAAGTTGCGGCAATGATCGCCAGATCGCCCGGGTATTCCTTGCGCAGTGTCTCCAGCAATTGACTTGCGGCATCAAGTTTCCCTTCTCCGACCAGATAGCGAGCATCAGCGATGCGCAACAGACGAGCGTCGGGAGTTCTCTCCAGGAATTCGCGTAAGCGGCTGCTCCCCAGATTTGATTGCCAGATGAGTAACGTAGGAAAATAATACTGTTTCGCGTCGTAGACATCAAACCGACCATCCTGAATGATCGTCTGCAGGATGGCTTTTCGATCCTCAAATCGCAGTTCCACTGCCATCATAAAAACCAGCCAATCGCGAGCCACTTTCACCTGGTCCGGAGGGACTGACGGCTGGGTTTCCGCCAGTTCCAGAAACGCACGAAAACTCGCCTCCGCCTTCTGTGCGTCGTTTCTCCGCAACAGCGCCTGCGCTTCCTGCAGCCTGGCACTCGCGCCATATCGAATGTTGTCCGACGGAACGCGTCCGAAACAATCAATCGCTCTGTCAAACTGTTCGTTCCGAACCGCCGTTTCAGCCAACAACATCATCAGATCCGCATCATTCGGTTCTCGATGAAACAACTCGGCAAACTCACGTCTTGCTGCTTCATATTCGGTCGGTGATACGCTGGCTGGCAGCGTTACGGAATTATTCGGCCAGCAAAAGACACCAATGGCTGCTGCGACGACCAGGAATGCAAATCCGCACACGCCCCACTTCTTCTTAGTCGAAGACGGTTGTGATTTCAGATCGGATTGGGTCGATGGGACATCACCAACGCTCATGGTTTTCGTCTCACCTGATCAGCCGACTTATGTTTGCGGAGAGTTCATTGAAATTCGAATCATATTCCAGCGTGTATTTTTCGATTGCAGGAACAATGCAAGTGCGACAACAGAACTCATGATTATTCCGGCACTTTAGGGGTTTGCATGCGGCGAATAATCTCTCGCATTGCCTGAGCATCTGAATCTCGTCCGTCATTTTCGTATGCGTTCGCAAGCCAATTTCGAACAGGCAGGATCGTTGGGTCCAGAGCAATCGATTGCTCCGCCTCCAGAATTCCTTCCTTGAGCCTGCGGGAATTCTTCAGAATGTCAGCACGGACCGCATGATATCCTGGATGACCAGGGTCTATTTCGATGCAGCGATCAACGTATTCAAGCGATTTCTCCCAGTGGCCTTGCTGGTAAAAAATGTCGAGCAATCCGGCCACTGCGACTTCCTCCGCCGCGGGAGTTTTCTGAGCTTCCGTCAGATATTTCACTGCCATTTCTGTACGTCCTTGCTGAATCGCAAATGCCCCAAGAGTCGATAGGACCAAGCCGTCGTCTGAATGAACTGCCAGAGCTGGTTCCAGCAAACTTGTCAAATCCGATGGGGGCTGTTGTCCCTTCTTCATCAGGTAGGACCAGATCGCGACACCCATCGCTCGATTCTGTTCCCAGTCTGGCATACGTCTGTGAACATTGTCGAAGAATCGTAATTGCACGCTTCCCGTGCTGTTATTATTTGTCAATTCCTTCGGACGCCGCAGGATGCGATGATCGGTTTGAGTCACATGCGAAATATTATTCGAATCACGGTGTGGCATGTGACACGCGATGCACGAATCATCACGTTCAACTCTTTTGGGCGCAGCTTCGGTGCATGTCTCTGCAGTATGGCATTTCATGCACCGCTGCCGATAGAAATTATCCTTCTCTTCTTCCGCAGGCAGCCGGTGCGGATCATGGCA
Organism: Candidatus Kuenenia sp.; assembly: GCA_043758225.1. GTDB lineage: Bacteria > Planctomycetota > Planctomycetia > Planctomycetales > Planctomycetaceae > SXXK01. The sequence goes on from JAYVNW010000008.1 coordinate 3,570, forward strand.
GGAAATACATCCCAGCTGTGCTTCGCTTGCAATGTAGCAGCGGCTGTCCCGCATTTGTTGAACATGATTGACAGCTCGAGTTCTGCCATCGTCAGAAACGTCGGAACCGGCATCAAACGCTGTCCAGGTTTCTTCGAACTTCTGACCGGGACGAAAATCAAAATCCGAATGTCCATAGCGAGGAATTCGGGCTGCCGACTGCAGATGACACTGATTGCAAACGCTTTCGCGGGCCACGATATCAAGTCGACCAGGGTTGACGATCGGATCAGAGTTTCCGCCGGAGTCTGATGTCGGCTCTGATTTGGCCATGTGGAAATCAATATGCGGCTGACCCGGCCCGTGGCACTTCTCACAACCAATTGACATTTCGAGAAACGCCGACTGTTGATAACGATTTGTTGCATTCTCAACCGCAGCGACCAACCCTGCGTGGCAACTCAGACAATCATCCGCAATTCGGCGGCGGAACCGACGCGCATCGTCGGGACGATATCCGGGAGACAGATCCCATTTTGCAGCCTGCGAGTACCAGTTCAGCGGTGACTGAAACATTAATTCACCTTGCTGAGTCAGATAAGCAAACGCTCGCCTCCCGGATCCCACAACATAGTCCATCGGGACGGATTGCTCGAAGATTGACTGGCTCTCTGCGTCAAACATTTCGTCCCGATGAAACATTTGACCATCCTGCATCACGACTTCATACCGGCGTTGAATCCCCGGAACAATCAGCGAGGCATCCTCAGATCCCTTCGGAAGGCCAGTCACCCGGGATATTGAGTTTGCCATCGGATGCTTTTCATATGCTGCAGAGATTTCCGAATGACACGACGCGCATTGACGACTTCCGACAAAGAGATCGTGGTCGTGTGGGCGGTCAGGTGTTTCTGGTATCAGAATTCCGGTGACATCGCGCGCGGAGTTCGTAACCGTCTCAGGCTCTGAATTGTCAGTCTGAAATGTGGTCACAGCAACGGTTGCGACAAGCAGAATTCCTGCGGAATATCCTGCGATTCGCCAGTAACTTCCTGTGTTTGATGGTTCAGTCACGGGCCTGATGCTTTCATTGTTCTGCGGAAGGTAAGAACAGCAGGCCAATGGAATGCACCGCGAATCCTTCGTCCTGCAACAGTCGCCTAATGCTACAGTCGAGCTGGCGACCCTGCCAGCGGGGATTCGAACGATTCTTTCGCGGATCGCCCCGGCCTCTTTGACAGTAAGACACAAAATCGCGATTCTCTATTGCCGTTCCCTGATCTCCTGTCTCCCGTTCGGAGTTGCCAGTTGCGTTCGAGCTTTCAAATTCGTTGCCTGATCGCCGTGTTTCTTTCCGGTGCCAGCGCATTAACGTTTGAGATCCTCTGGCAAAGGCAGATGTTTTTGATTTTCGGTGCCAGTGCCCCGGCGACGACAGCCGTTTTGACGGCGATCTTTCTTGGTATCGCATTTGGCAGCCTTCTCGCGATGCCGATTTTGAATCGCTTTCAGCGTCCGTTAATCGCATTTTCATTGATGGAGACGACGATAGGCCTCTGGGGATTCTGTATTCCTTTTCTGATGCCATGGACCGACAGGGTGTATATCTTTGCGGCCCATGAACTTGGTGAAGCCAACCCGCTGTTGAGCGGCGTTCGATTTGCACTGGCAATTGGACTCATGCTGCCGGCAACTTTATGCATGGGTGCAACCATTCCTGTGATGGTTGTCGGGCTGTCGGATCGTAGGAAGGGACGCGTTTCCACAGTCTATGGAGTCAACACGCTCGGTGCGGTACTGGGTGCGTTGATGACCGGGCTGTTTCTGATTCGAATCCTGGGAATGTCACAGACGCGGTTTGTGGCAACAGGATGCAATATCGTTGCGGCGTTGCTTGGAGTGTCGGCAGCAAATCGACGCATTGAATCACAAGTCACACTTGTCGAACAGACACTCGATTTGATGCCGGGTGCAGGCTATTCCAGACGTCAGCTTGGCGCGATGTATTTTGTTGCTGGCTATGTGGCTCTGGGCCTTGAAGTCGTGTGGTTGCGATTTCTGGGGATTGTTAATACGAACTCAACGGTTACTTTTTCTTTAACTCTGTCTGTTTATCTGTTGGCGTTGGGACTTGGCAGCTTGGTGCTATTCCCGGTACTCCGTCGCTTCATGTGGCCGACGACAATCTTTTCTACCGGGAATCTTGCCGTTGCCTTTGCATCACTGATGACTCTTCCAGTGATCTACGCGGCCCCGACACTCAACTATTGGAGGATTTCAGAACCCGCTGCGAACGGCACTCTGACGCTATCCGATATCTATTCGACTGAGGCGATCATCATTGCAGTTTTAATGTTCTTTCCCGCGTTGTTCATGGGGTTGATCTATCCGGCTGTATGTCAGTCGCTCGCAGGATCGACGGCCGACCGAGCAGGCTGGGTGAGCGCTGCATATTTTATGGGCACACTGGGCTCAGTGGCCGGAATCCTGACGTTGTCGATGTGGGTGATTCCCGCTGTTGGTCTGCATTCGGCTCTGGCCCTGCTGGTCACCATGTCCGCCGGACTTGGATGTCTGTCATGGATTCTGGCACGGACAGGCTCGAAACGCTGGCTGGTTGCCGGAATCGGACTTTGTCTCAGCGGCTGGGCCATTGCCATCGCCGTTGAATCTCGTCCGGCATTGCGGGAGTTTACATCCCGACAGGAAGAAACACGGTGGTTTGAATTCTCCGTGCCTAACCCTGATTCAAAGGTCTCCGAAATTCGCAGATTCAAGGCAGGCAGTTCCGGGACAGTGATCATCAAAAAGCAATCGGATGGCGATGATTATCTTGTCTACGTCGATGATCAGCTTGTGGCATCCACAAACATGGAGGCGCGCGTCGATGCGCTGATGCTGGCTCATTTGCCGCTGCTGCTCCATCCGGATCCTGCCGACGAACTGACCGTTGGGTTCGGCAGCGGCGGTACCAGTCACGCGATCACTACGTATGATATTGAAGCATTCTGCGTTGAAATTGAACCTGAAGTTCCTCGATCAGCGAGCTTGCTGGATCGGCAGAACTTCGGCGTGTTAAGCCACCCGAAATTCCATCTGATTCTTAATGACGCTCGCGATCATTTAAGCATCGGTAATCAGTCTTACGACGTTATCGCCACCGACGTCACGAATTTACAGTACAAGCAGAACAGCAGTCTTTACACAGTTGAATATTTTCAACTCATGCAGAACAAACTGCGGCCCGATGGAATCGCCTGCGCATGGATCCCAATGGCCGCCATTAATACACAGGAACTGCGGATCCTGATGAAGAGTTTTCAGCATGTGTTTCCGCACGCAACGCTGTGGTACATGAATCACACACATACAAATTTTGGAATTCTTATTGGAACACCCGAGGAACTGACGATTGATTTTCAACGGCTGCAGCAGTCATTTCAGCTTCCCGCCGTTGCCGAGAATCTGAAACTGATCAGTGTGACGGATCCCCTGCAGATCATTCACAGTCTGCACCTTGACGAACACGGGTACAGGCGTTTCTGTGGTAATGTCCTGCGGCATACCGACAATGATCCAATCCTCGAATTCAGTTCTCCGCTTTCGTTTTATCAGTATAACGAAACTTTTCGAGACAATCTGCAGTCCACCCTGGCGTTGCGTCCTCAGGATCTGCGTCCGTGGGTGCGCGGTCTTCCCGAGGATCAGATAAATGCCTGGCAGTCACAGGAACTGGCGTCCCTGAATTTCTGCAACGCGGTCGTGCATTGCTACGACTTTCTGATTCATCGAGGCCGCAGGGAACGCAATCTGGCAATCCAAAGTCTCGCGGAAGCGATGCGGTTTGCCGAAGCTGGCATGAATGCCGCCCCACAGGACCACAGCCGCGAAAAGTTCTACACGCAGTTCTTTTCCGCCGCTCAGAAATGGATCGAATAACACACTAAGGCATGCCATTCGCCCATGCCCAGAACGGCGATGAGAATTATAATTGTTACGCTTCATTGCGTTGAGTTCATCAAGTCCGACACACAATCTTTTACAGGAACGTCGATCGTTGACTTCACAGGTTTTACTGCGACGAATTCTGCCAGGCAGCATCGCCACACTCGCGATGGCATTGCTGCTGTGGGTTACTTTCGGACAAGATGAATCCGGAACGACACAACAGGACGTACGACGTCTCTACAGGCGTGGCGACTACGAAATCGCCGAGCGCCAAGCCAGCGCGTTGTTGGACCGCGATTCAGGTCTGGACGAAATGCGCTTCATCGCAGCCGACAGTGCGGCTCAAATGGGAGACTTTAGTCGCGCGATGCAGCATCTGAATCTTCTAAAAACAGACCAGAATTCAATTGCATTGAAAGCTTCGCTACTGACAGCGAAGCTTGCCCACTTCCAGACATCGGATCTTCGTAAAGCGGAATCAGCCTACAAGACTGCTCTTACCCTGGATCCACACAACGTTGATGCTCTGGAAGGGTTGGTCCGACTGCTGGCCGTTTGTGGCCGACGACGGGAGGCGATTCCGCTCTTGTTGCAACTCGTGAAAGATGGCTTCGCATCGGATCTGCTGACAATTGCGGCTCGCGGATCCGGCACCATCAATGATCCCGAATTCCTCAGATCGTCGCACAACGCATTTCCAACCGACAGCCGAACACTTGTTGGCCTTGCAGTGATCGCCGACAGATCCGGTGATTGGGCGACTGCCGTCAACTATTGTCGCTCCGCCATTGAAAGCGATCCTGAATTTCTCCCCGCCATGGTTGACCTCGGTCAGTACCTGCTAGCCGCCGCCCGATTCGAAGAACTTGATGAATGGGAACAGGAACTCTTTCCACCGTGTCGTGAGTTTGCTGAAGCTTGGCGAGTTCGAGGATACCTTGCCGAACGTCACGGAAATATGCAGCATGCTCTGGAGTATTTCCTTGAAGCCGCTCGCCGCGGACCGGAACTAAAGGACGTTCATTACCGTTTGTCGCAATTGTTTCAGAAAGCCGGAGATGCAGCGGCCTCAAAAGTCTTCTCTGACCAATTGCTGCTGATTCAGCAACTGGAAACGCAGCAAGACAAGTTGTTTGGGTCGGGGCCGCAGAACGTCGATCAACTATTTGCGACGGTGGAGGCGTACCGGGGCCTGGGGCGACTCTGGGAAGCCTACGGCTGGGCTCAGATTGGCCAGAGGTTTCAGCCGAAGAATGACGAATTGTTACAACTCTTGTCGATACTCAAAGCACAGACAAACAGCCTTGCTCTGGAACTTGTTGTTTCAAATGCAAACCCTGCATTTCGATATGCTGTCGACAATTACACTCTTCCCGATTCTGTTCCGACTGACAATCGCAACTTGACTTCGCACATGTCGCCGCCTGCAACGTTTGAATTTCGTGACGACGCATCGGCCACCGGACTGCATTTCGAATACATCAACGGCGTTTCAGGACCAACGACACATCGCATGTTTGAATTCACAGGAGGCGGCATCGGTGTTGTGGACTTCGATCACGACGACTACCCGGACTTGTTTTTAACACAAGGTGGCCTTTGGGAAACACGAGGAGCCGGACGTGATGCGAATGATATGCTGTTCCGAAACATTCGCGGCAATGAGTTTTCAGCAGTCGAATCTACGGGAATCAACGAATCTGAATTTGGACAGGGAGTCGCGGTTGGCGACCTTAATGAAGACGGCTTCTCCGATGTGTTTGTCGGCAACATCGGTCAGAATGGATTGTGGATCAACAATGGCGATGGCACATTCACAGATCGGCGAGACTTGATTCATGATTTCAGCAGCGACGACAGATGGACGACAAGTGCGTTGATCGCTGATCTTGATGGTGACGCTGCAGCCGATATTTTTGCGACAAACTACCTTACTGGCGAAGGCGTGTTTGAAAGAGTTTGTCATGGTAGCGATGGAAGTCCACGAGCCTGTATTCCGGTGTACTTTGAACCACTGCAGGACTCATTGTGGTTAAACGACCACCAGGGAACTGTCACCAATGCGAGCAACAAACTGGACGCTATTGAACCAGGAAAAGGACTTGGTGTATTGGCCTGGTCCCCCGGTAACAATGGAAAGCTCTCTGTCTTTGTCGCGAACGACACAACACCCAATGCACTGTTCAACTTTAAAGAAGGCAACAACGATGTTCTGGTTGAAACAGGATTTGCATCCGGAATCGCCGTCAATTCAGAAGGAAAGTCAGAAGGCAGCATGGGTATTGCTGCCGGAGATCTCAACAACGACGGATATTCCGAGTTGTTTGTGACAAATTTTTTTCACGAATCCAATACATTGTATCAATCAATTGGTGAGAGTCTTTTTGAAGACGTCACATCTGCATCGAAGATCGCGGCTGACTCATTCCACATGCTTGGTTTTGGGGCACAATTTATCGATGGAAATCTTGACGGAAGCTTCGAGCTGGCGGTCGCAAACGGACATGTTGATGACCTGGTCCGTGAAGGAAAGCCGTATTACATGCCAACGCAATTCTTTACCATTCGTGACGGGGCATTCAGTTTGTATAGCCGGGAGAAACTTGGAGATTACTTTCACCAGAATCACCTTGGACGCTCGATGGCGACACTCGACTGGAACAAGGACGGTCGACCAGACCTTGTGGTCGGCCATCTTTACGAAGAGTATGCACTGTTAACGAACACTTGTCC
>JAYVNW010000009.1:0-7834 GCA_043758225.1 Candidatus Kuenenia sp.
TTCAAAATTGACGTCCGCGTACGGAAGGTTGTTGGCAATGAAATATGGCCAGCCAAAGTTGCCTGCAGTCTTGGCCTGATTGATCTCGTCATAGCCGCGAGGGCCGCGAGGTCCATCACTTCCAGCAACCACTCGTGATGCTGGAAGTCACGATCAACAAGCCGACAAATCCTGGCCGTGGATACCGCAGACCTTATATTGCGGCATGGCTCACCGACAAAGACGACTTTCCGGTTCGCACGATCTCGCTATGGGTTCAGCAGGGCAGCAAAGGTCGGCGATGGATTCTGGATTTGCGACAGTGGCATCGCGATGATCGTATGCGATGAATTGTTTCAATTCAGGATCTGGTTGATGCCGTCTCGGGTCCGACTCGCAACTCCGGAACGCACAAGCCGCCTGGGACGGAACTGATGATCTGGGTGAGCCGCTTCCTGTTGGAGTTTACACCCTGAACGTTGAAGCTGCTCGTGAACACGGCACATATCAGATTATTCGCGAAAAGATTGACTTCGCGGGAAAAGCGTTCAAGAAGGACCTGGAGGGCAACGAAGAGATTAAGTCCGTGCGAGTAGTCTATTCTGGCATGTCGGCTGCTCCGAAATAATGCCGAACAAACTACCCATTGCGGCCAACACACCATCGATAGCAGCCTGATTGGTGCCGCAGATGTGGAACCGCAAACACTGGAGATCGTGGAATTCATTCGTTCGAAGCACGGGGTGCGAACGGCCGTCCGCGACTTCCAATTTGACGAATACCAAATCAATGTCTCATTCGCCGGACCAGGCTACACTTCCGACGTCAGCGTCGACCGCGAAACCTCAGAATACCAGTTCAGCGAACTTCGCCTTGGACTGACTGCCATCATCAATGACCTGCACAAGGGACGAGATACCAGTATCGTTTGTTCGATCGTGATTGATGTTTCAGCGGTTCTCCTCGTCTTTATTTCAATCTCGGGCGTATTGCTGCTGATCTGGCTCAAACACCTATGGCGATCCGGTTTGCTCACTATCATCGGCGGCACGGTCCTCTTCGGCTTACTGACGTGGTTATCAGTGGCCTGAAAGCAGCGGCGCATCGCGAGACAGATTGTTATCTTTGACAGTCAGAAATTTCGATGACTCATCGCCGCAGCCGCGCAGCGGTGTCATTAATTCGGCCGCCTATCATAATGGATGTCTGATCGTGTGCCTGTTTCGGAACTGGTTTCAGCGAAAAAGCCAATGAGGTTTCGTCAGAAACTCGCTGGCCTGGAGTGTAAATGGTCATGGTGCATGGTGCCGACACTGGCAGCCTTCAAATCCTGGTCAGTTCAAAAACAATCACAGCCAGTTGATGAATTACCTGCGTTCCAACCTGCACGGCATGGACTATTGCCAGTCGCCACTTATCGGGACTTCGCTTGATTCATCAGTCCCGATTCCGGCGTTGAAACACGGACCCGCTTGTGCTGTTGCTCACAGATCCGAAGGCGTTCGGAGGAGTCATGAAAGCACTGATTGCTGAGGACATTGGCAACGGGAATGAACATTCGCTCGTGAACGCGTACGACTTGCTCCGCATGATTTGGTTGTTCATGATCAAAGATGCTGTTCAGACAGAGTTCAGCGCGAGGTATAGAGACGTCATGCGGAGCATTGATGCCGATTCGAACGCTGCTGGACAGAATTTCCAAAACCTCGGTCTCAATGCTATGGTCAATGATCATAGCATCATTGACTTTGCGTGTGAGTACCCGCATTTTTTACTCCCTGTCCAATTTATTGCAAGCCGTAGCGTCCCATTTTGTAATGCAGCGTGCGGACACTCACTCCAAGACACTTCGCGGTTTTTTCGCGGTGAAATTCACATGCTTCGAGGGCAATCGTAATGGCGTTGCGCTCACATTCTTCCACCGCCTCCACCAGCGTTCTGGCCATGACGGATTTTGAACCCGCTCGTGGAGTGAGTTCCGGAGGCAGGTCTGTGTCGTGAATGACGTCGCTCGTAAGAGTAACCACCAGTCGCTCCATCACATTCCGTAATTGACGCACATTGCCGGGCCAGTGCGCCGCGACCAGCGTCTGCATGGCCTCTGGAGCAATCTGTCGAAATGTCCGATTATGGCGCTGACAGAAGTGACGCAGGAAGTGTTCGACCAGCAAAGGAATGTCGCCTCGTCGCTGCCGCAGCGATGGAACCAGGATTGGTACGACATTAAGACGGTAGTACAAGTCTTCTCGAAATGTCCCCTCGTCGATCAGATCCTGAACAGATTTGTTGGTCGCCGACAATACGCGAACATTCGTGTCCAGTAGTTCCTCGCCACCGACGCGCGTCAGTTGCCGCGTTTCCAGAACACGCAGCAGGTCGACCTGACTTTTGGCCGACATCTCAGTGACTTCGTCCAGAAATAATGTGCCTCGATTCGCCTGTTCAAAGCACCCGGGTTTTTGTCGTGATGCCCCACTGAACGAACCTTTTTCATGACCGAACAGTTCGCTTTCCAGCAATGTTTCCGGCATGGCGCCCAGGTTAACCGCCAGAAACGGCCCGGCACTGCGATCACTTAGGTTGTGCAGTGCACGAGCAATCAGTTCTTTCCCAGTCCCGCTTTCCCCGTGGATCATGACCGTAGCGTCTGTGTTGGCAACCTGCCGGATCTGATGAAACACCTCCTGCATCGCAGTACAGTTTCCGATGATATTTGAAATCTCACCGGCGCTCGCCAGTCGACTGCGGAGGTCGCGATTTTCCAGTTGCAATCGATAGTGTTCGCGTGCCTTGCTTACCTGCTGTCGAACCAGATTCAAGTCCAGAGGCTTCGCAATAAAATCGAAGGCCCCAGCACGCATGGCGTCGACAGCCGTTTCCACAGTTCCGTGAGCGGTGATTACGATCACAGCAGTCTCAGGCCGCGTAAACAGCATTTTTTTCATCAGCTCTATGCCGCCCATAGTGCAATGCAGTCGGACATCGGCGATCACGAGTTGGTATTCGTGTTTGCTGAACATCAGCAATGCCTCGTCAGCATTTTTTGCAGTGTCGATCAGGCCGGCTTCACCGATCAGCCCTTTTGCCAGGCCCGAACGAATGTTGGGTTCGTCATCAACGATCAGAACACTGAAGCTGGAATTAGTCATGCGGGTTCGTCCAGCGGTAGGAGGACTATAAACTCTGTACCCGGATGGCCGCGATCTTCACCGGTGCGAAAATCGATGCTGCCACCGTGTTGTTGAACAATTTTGTGACAGAGCGCCAGTCCCATGCCTGTACCCTCGGGACGTGTCGTAAAGTAAGGATCGAAAATCTGAGATTGCACTTCAGCCGGAATCCCGTGACCGGTATCAGTCACGTCAATACGGATGGCTTCGTCCTGTCGAGTCACTGCAAACGACAGTGTACCTCCGTCCGGCATCGCGGCGATGCCATTGAGTGCCAGATTCAGCAAAACCTGTTCCAATTGCCCGGAGTCAGCCAGCACGGTTCCCAGAGGTTTAGGAGGCCGTTTAAAGACGATGGCGATATTCTGTGATTCCGCCTGTGGGCGCAACAGGCGCACCAGGTTGTCTATCAGTTGCCCCATCACCACAGGCGTGCGACCAAGCGCATTCACGGAGGCATAGTTGCGAAAACCATCGAGCACATTGCTGATACGATTCACTTCAGTGTGCAGGATGTCGAGCATTTCATTGACCTCGGGATGTGGCAGGTCCACGGACAATCGTTCCCGCAGCAACTGAATATGCAGCGACAAAGCGCTCAGCGGATTCTTAATCTCGTGTTGCAGGCCGGCGGCCAGTGAACCAAGACCGATGTAACGTTCCATACGACGCAGCCGTTCTTCAAGCAATGCTTTTTGAGTGACGTCGCGTACGTAGACGACCGTGCCAATTTCGTCTTTTTGCTGGCTTCTAAGAATTGTGCAGCTCACACGCAAAGTTTTTTTATGGCCTTGGTGGGTGATACAATAATCTCTATCCCGGACTGTGCTATGTGTTGAATTAACTTCTTTGCAAATGGATCCCAACAGTGCGTGCGCGTGATCGATATCGGACAGGTATCCACCAATCGAATCATCATTCAGACCAACCAGGTCTTTGCCGCCGCCATTGATACTGGTCATCATTCCATAGCGATCCGTCGTAATAACAGCGGCATCCACGCTTGCTAGAATATCGCTTGCCAGAACTTTGACATCTCGCAGCGATCGCTCACTGTGCATGTAGCCTCGGAGTACCAGGCCGAGAGCAACTGCTGTGCCAATGACATTCAATACCATCAGGATTGCCAGACGCGCGCTCAACCGCAGCGAGCCGGACAATTCCTTTACCGCGTCGAGATCACTTTTCGGAAGGTGCTGAACAATGCTGGTCACAATTTCCTGTTCGCGCAGAACATCAAGGGTGATCAGCACTGTGACAATCAGCGACACCACACTCAAAAGTGCCAAGCCAGCAGCGAGTAGTCGCATGCTGCGACGATTGCGATTTTCGTGGATATCAAACATGGACGATTCTGAACGGAGTCGAATTCGCACTGGACCAGAACCCGTCAGTCTAGCAATCTGTCCGGATACCGTGGCGAAACTCGTCAAGAGTTTTTGCAGCCCGCACAAAAATTCAGACGAAAGTTTTGACGCCTTTCGCTAGAAAGCTGCCGCATCATCACACTGCAGGTTTTTGCAGGTTGCTGCACTCCATTGCACGCCGCGAAGCATCGAGCGGACAATAACTGTCCGAACTCGCGTCGCGAAAGTCGTCAAGACTTTCGGCTTTCACGGCTTGCCGAATTCCGTTGCAGGCGGAACCGCATCACTGTTTTTTTCCGCTTTGTCGACTGCATCAGCGGGATCAATGACTTCGATTCCCACTTCAGTGTTGAAGTTACCGGCGTACATACCGCCACCGAGGGCTTGATACGCATTGATGATCGCAGTGAGTTGTTGCTGTTTGGTCTCGATAATAACCATTCTTGCTTCCATCAACTCACGCTGAGCCAGCAGCACATCGAGGTATTCACCTTGGCCCGCCAAGTTGAGGTTCGTCGCAGTGTCAACCGAGGACTCGAGGGCCGTCAGCTGTTGTTTCTTGGTCTCGATGCTCCTGCCATAGTTCTCCACCATGGCCAGGTGGTTTACGACTTCGATATGGGCATTCAGGACTGTCCGCTGGTAGTTGTAGACGGCCTGCAATTGCTCGGCGTTTGCGGTGAGATAGTCCGCTTTGATCGCTCTCCTGTTAAATAATGGCTGAACCAGTTCACCGGCGACACCGTAAATCAGAGATTCAGGAGTTAAGAATAAATATTTGGTGTTAAAAGCGTCCACACCAACGGTACCAGTAAGGATGAGTGACGGATAGAATCTGGTCCGGGCCACTCTAACGTCGAGTCCGGCAGCGGCCAATTCTCGCTCGGCCTGGCGGATGTCTGCGCGGTTCTGCAGTTGCTGCGAAGGCACTCCGGCGCTCAGGGTGTGAAGGTTCAGTTGAATGTATTCGACAGTCGGCCGATCAATAACTTGTGGGAAGCGACCAGCGATGAAGTTGATCCGGTTCTCGGCTTCAACGATCTGTTGCTGAATGATCTGCTTCTGGCTCTGATTTTTGCGAACCTCAGCCTGGAAACGCTGGACAGGCAACAAGTTGGCTCGCCCGGCTGCCATCAATTTCGTGGCCGTGTCGAGACTCTTCTCCTGAAGCTTAATCGTTGTGTCCAGAGTCACCAGTCGATTGTCGGCTGCCAGGAGTTCATAATAGTTTTCAGCAACTTCAGCGACCATCCGGGTCACGACGTAGTTTCGACCTTCCTGAGTGCCAAGGTAGTGCAGTGATGCGGCATCCCTCGCGTTCCGCAATTTCCTCCAGATGTCAATCTCCCAGGAGACGTTGGTGGCAACCATGAAATCGGGAAGCGGATCGGGAAAGCCTTTGCCTGGAGCTCCAAGCAGCTGATCATCGACGGCACCCCAAGGCGAGAAGCGGCTCGGTTTTTCCAACCCTGAGCGGAGTCCAAGAGCCCCAAATGGAAGATACGCCCCACTCCGCCTGAGAACGTCAAGGTTAGCAATCCGGACATCCTGAGCCAGAATCTTCAGCTCCTGATTGCCCGCCAGTGACTCGTCGATCAAGCTCGTAAGCGTTTGATCATCAAAGAATTCGCGGTAACCGAGCTGGGCTGAGTTGTCCAGGCTGATGAATTCAATATTCGGATTGACCTTGTTGTCAGCTCCCATGTAGAGATCGGGCAATGCCGCTCCCATAGTAGCGCGACAGAGAGCGGGAATCTTACAGCCTGGAACAACCAGCAGGAGCCCGGCCACGATCGTAGTCAAAACAATACGCTGTTTAAGAGCGGCGTGCGCGGAGTCGATGGCGTAGTTACTCATTTTCATCCCTGATGAGCATGTTTCAGTCGGCATCCTGCCGAATGGGTCTTTGCGATCGTGTGTTAGAGAGATCAATGCAAAGTTCCCCGTACACAATGGGAAGTCCGTGCTGTGATCCAAAACCTTCTGTCGCTATGCATTTATCGTGTTTGCCGTTCTCCCTGTCTTGTGTGCTGTCGCGTTTATGCCGAATGTGCAGGAATTTGCAGATGCTTGCTGGCAGTCATTCCGAATAGGTAAGCTGTTCCGAGCAGATACGGCTGGCCGAGGTTGGCGGAAATTAACCCGCCTCATGCGAATGCGATGCGTGATCAACTTCGTGTGCCCCATGTCCATCGTGTTCCAGTCGTTCGCTGAGTGGTTGGCTCGTTTCTTCCCGCAGTAATTTCTTACCGTCGGCCATCTTGCCGAATAAGTAATAGAGGCCGGGAATGACGAAGACTCCGATTACGGTACCGACGAGCATCCCGCCCACCGCAGTCGTGCCGATGGTGCGGTTTCCGATCGCCCCTGGGCCAGTGGCACGAACCAGTGGAATCAGACCGGCGATGAAGGCAAACGAGGTCATCAGAATCGGTCGGAATCGGAGTTTTCCGCCTTCAATGGCAGCGTCCTTGAGACTCAAGCCCTCTTCGCGCCGCTGCACGGCGAACTCGATGATCAAAATCGCGTTCTTGCCCAGCAGACCGACCAGCATGACAAGACCAATCTGGGCGTAGACGTCATTAGCCAGCCCCATGACCTTCAGGAACAAAAAAGATCCAAAGAGGCCGACAGGCAGCGAGATGATCACCGCCAGGGGCAACAGAAAACTCTCATACTGTCCAACCAAAACGAGATATACGAACATAACCACAATGATAAAAACATACGTTGCCGTGTTCCCCTTTTTTGCCTCGTCATAAGACAGGCCTTGCCAGTCGATGCCAAAACCACGCGGCAGTGTTTCGGCGGCGACCTCCTGAATCGCCTTGATGGCCTGACCGGTGCTGTATCCAGTCGCGGGTGCTCCCTGAATTGCTGCAGTCGTATACAGATTGTAACGGTTGATTTCGTTAAGGCCCTTCTTATCCTTAAGCGTCATAAACGCAGAATACGGGACCATTTCGCCTTCATCGTTCTTAACGAAGATGTTTTCCAGATCCTCCGGAAACCGCCGGAACTCGGGTGAAGACTGAACATACACTTTGAAGAACTGCCCGAAGCGGATGAAGCCCTGCTCCCAAGTGCTGCCCACGACGATGGAGAGGTTATTCATGGCGTCCGCGATCGACACCCCCTTCTGCATGGCCACGTCGTTGTCGATGACAATTTCCTTCTGCGGATAGTCGCTCGCAAAGAAGGTGAACAGCCCCTTCAGTTCCTTGCGTCTGGACAAGGCGGCCATAAATTCATCGGTCACTTTCCCAAGCTGCTCATAGTCGCCACTATTGGTTTTATCCAGCAAATTCAAAGAGAATC
>JAYVNW010000010.1:0-4563 GCA_043758225.1 Candidatus Kuenenia sp.
AATTGCTGCTGGAAGTCTCCAACTTCGATCAGCAGCTCGTCGTAGCCATTAATGGAAAGCCTTGTTTCGAACCGTTCGAAATTCAGGACATCGATTCGACCAATGGCGTATTGGAGGCCACTGTCGCTGCGGGGCCCGGACAGCGAATGGATGCAGCGAAAGCTATGCAAATTGCCATTAAAGCAGAGCAACAACGCCGCTGGGCATTAGGTGTTAAGGGCGGCGGCGTGCGAATCGAAGATCTGGAAATGTTCCGCGACGTATTTTATACGCCGGGACGCGGTCGTCATGCGGTCGATTCTGAATTCACAATACCGGCGGATTGCTACTTTGTACAGGGCGACAACAGCCCGGTATCCTCCGACAGCCGCAGTTGGCCAGATCCCTGTGTACCTCACCGAATGCTGGTCGGACGCCCGTTTTTAGTGCATCTGCCGTCACGGCCAGCAGTGCTTGAGTTCGGCGGAAGCCGACGCATGATTCGAGTACCCGAGTGGTCGAGAATACGCTATATTCGCTAGACCTGAAGATTGGTCTCAGGAATCGACAAAGAAATTCCGTTGGTGAGCGACTGGACATGCAGACGATTTGCTCCGCAAGGATCGCGACTGCACGTCAGTTTCCCGCTGAAATCGAAAAACATAAAACATGAACACGAGCCGTTCACCCCAAAAAAACTCTGAAACCGCTGCTGGCAACAAAGCCAAACCAAAACGTCAGGAAGGCATGCGCGAAACGATTGAGGCAGTCGCGATCGCCTTCATTCTGGCGTTCGTATTCAAAACCTTTGAGGCAGAAGCATTCGTTATCCCGACGGGTTCTATGGCACCGACTTTGTATGGCCGCCATAAAGAAGTCACTTGTTCCGGCTGCAAAATGACGTACACAATCGGAGCCAGTCAGGAGGTTTATCAGGATTCCGGCGTGATCAACCCGGAGGGGCGAGTCGAGCAATCGATGTGTCCAAATTGCCGCTTCGAAAATGAGGTAGAAAGTGACGCTGTGTTTAATGGAGACCGCATTGTCGTCAATAAGCAGGTAAGTCAATTTCAACGCTTCGACGTCGTGGTTTTCAAGAATCCGGAAGAGCCGTACGTCAATTACATCAAGCGGCTGGTTGGCCTTCCGTCCGAGCTGATTCAGTTTCGCCAGGGTGACGTTTATGCCAAAGCAGAAGGCGAGCAGGAAGCCACAATCCGTCGCAAGGCAAACCCTGCCACTCAACAGGATATTCAGTTACTGGTCTACGATGACACTCACCCGCCGCAGCCACTTTTAGACAACGGTGCTGAAGAACGCTGGGTTCCATCGACGTACACGCCGTCTGACAAAACAATGGGCGGTTGGCCTTTGCGGGAAGGAACGTGGAAGCCCGATCCTGTCGCCAGAAACTACAGCCTTTCAAATCAGACAACGGATTTGCAGTGGTTGCGTTATCGACATCTCGTGCCGACTGAAACGCATTGGAAAAGTCTGGAATCAGACCTGCCAAAATCAATGCCGTCGCTTCAGCCTATATTGGTGACCGATTATTGCGGCTTCAATGCAGTCACATTTCGCTCAGCTCGCATGAACAACGAACCGCTGGATGATGGCGATCTTTACTGGGTCAACGATTTAACCCTCGATGCGACGCTCGAAATCGAAAACTCCACACTGGAGTCTGTCATTGTTCTCGAGTTGACCGAAGGTGTTCGTGCGGCTCAGGCTCGATTTCACCCGTCATCGGGTAAGGTCGACATTGTGCTGCTGGATCGTGATGCCAACGGCAAATATTCCGACGGGACTGTCATCGTATCGGCTGAAACCGGCGATTCCGGCGATGGCACGTATGAGTTTTCATTTGCGAACGTCGATGACCGTGTTCTGCTTTGGATTAACGGTACGCTCGTAACATTCGGCAAGGAAGTCACGTTTGTGACGGATGGATTCAATCTCCCGGGCGAACAGGATCTTGCTCCAGCGGGCATCGCAGCAAAAGGAACGGACCTCACTGCATCGGCTTTACAGATACGACGTGACATTTACTATCGAGCTGACGTGTCGGAATACGCCGAAGACATGGGACGCAGTTCCAACCCGGCCTTCGGAACACCAAGAGCTTGCGAAATCGATGAGCGAAATTTCCGTAATCTCGCGGCAAATCTGCGATCTCCGCCAAGCTATGGACAGAACTATGTGCGCTTCGTCACAGAACAGCGATCACGCTACCAGGGGCTGTTTGATCTGCAACTCGCCGCCGACGAATATCTGATGTGCGGAGACAACTCACCGGCCAGCAAAGACAGCCGACTGTTCGACTACTGGAGCCGCCCAATGCGAGGTATTGAAAGTCATCGCTATGCAGTTCGAGAAAAAGACCTGATCGGCAAGGCGCTCTTCATTTTCTGGCCGCACGGGGTGCCATTTCTGAACAACGGGGCCGGATTTGCTGTTAAGAAGCATTCGATCTCAGAATCGGATTACAGGCTTTTCGGCGAAAATGCAATGGAATCGGACGCAAACTACCCGCTTTACCGTGTCCCATTTTATCCCAATATATTCAGGATGAAAAAGATTCGGTAGGATGCGGCCAGCGCAAAAATTTGAACTGATTCGCGAGAAGGATTCTCCGATGGCATTACTTTCATGTGATGGACTGGTGAAAGACTATCCCGGCAAGCGAGCCGTGGACGGCGTCAGTTTTCATGTCAACGAAGGCGAGATCGTTGGATTGCTGGGCCCGAACGGAGCTGGCAAGAGTACGAGCTTCCGCATGGCCTGTGGACTCATCGCGCCGACGGAAGGCAAGGTGACACTTCGCGGCGTTGACGTGACGAACTGGGCGATGTATCGCAGGGCTCAAAATGGTCTTGGTTACCTGCCGCAGGACACAAGCATCTTCGCCAAACTGTCTGTCTCTGACAATCTCATGGCGATCCTCGAATACAGGAGATTGAATCGCAAACAGTGCCACGATCGCATTGAACAGCTTTTGTCTGAATTTGGCCTGTGGGAAAAACGAGCCCAACGATCGGGTTCGCTGTCGGGTGGTGAACGTCGTCGTCTGGAAATTGCTCGATCACTGGCCAGCGACCCCCAGATTATTCTGCTCGACGAACCATTTACCGGTATTGACCCGGTGACGATTCACAGCATTCAGGACATTATCAAGGGTCTCAAGGATCGCGGCATTTCAATCCTGCTGACCGACCACCGCGAGCGAGAAACGCTCACGATTACCGACCGCAGCTATATCATCTGTGACGGGCAGGTGCTGGTCTCTGGCAGTGCCGAAAAAGTGCTGAGTGATCCGCTGGCGATTTCACGATACTTCGGTAAACGCTTTGACGCCAGTTCGATCATTGATGGTCGCGAATCGTTTCGCAAAAGTGCCTGAAACGATTTCCCTTCTAATGAGTTTAAAGAAAAGCAAAAAAACGGAGTCTTCACACAATGAGTTCAGGATTCGGAGATGATTCCCTGGTCCAGCCAACCACGTCGCGCGGTCGCGACTGGCCCTGCCTGCGTCAGTTCATTGTATTCCTTGAAAACCGCGTCGGCTCATTGCACCAGCTGTTGAAAGTAATCGAACGCGATGACCTGAAAATCATGGCGCTCAGCATTCTGGATTCTGCCGATTGTGCAGTGGCACGCGTGATCGTCAATCACTACGAACGTGCTCACGAGTTGCTGACGTTCGCGAATTTCACAATGTTCGAAACCGACGTGATTGGCGTGGTGTTGCCGGATGCCGACCAGCCACATACCGCTGTGCTGGGAAGCCTGATGTCGGCAGAACTCAACGTGCAATATGTCTATCCATTGATGTATCGCAAAAACGGCCGCGGGGCCGTCGCGATTTTTGTCAGCGAAACAGATGAAGCACTACGAGTTCTTAAGGAACGCGAGTACGAATTGGTCACCGAAGACGACCTGATGCACTACGACGAATTTTTTTAATCCGTCTGCCTGCGACTAAGCCGAATGGTCCAGCACGCGGGCCAGGACTGCAACCGAACACGATTTGGCACCGGCAACTTTCAGCACTTTCGCAGCTTCTGAACAAGTCGCACCGGTCGTAAGCACGTCATCGACGATCAGAATGTGCTTGCCTCGAACTGCCTGTGAATTTGTGACGGCCAACGCGCCACTTTGGTTGCTGAATCGCTGATTCACCGAGACTCGCTTCTGAGGTCGTGTTTGAGCCGTACGCTTCAGCATATGAACATCGCAGTCGATTTTCAGTCGCGATGCCAGTTCGTTGCCAATCACCAAGGCAGGATTGAAATTGCGAATAATTCGCTGACGCCAGTGTTGAGGAATCGGAACGATCTGGTCGAACTTCTTCGCCGCAAGCTCAATTGATCGAGCGCTTGAAAGTAGTGAACCAAGGGACTTCATTCGCACGGCAGAATATGACCACTTTGCAGCCAACAGGGCTTTTCGAAGCGGGCCTTCGTACATGCCAAGGCACACAACGGTATTAAACCGCAGAGTACGATTGCGGCAATGAACGCACCCGTCGTCCGATGTCGCGAATGGCCCGATCTCGGCAGCACAGCGTTGACATCGATTGACGGG
>JAYVNW010000011.1:0-5854 GCA_043758225.1 Candidatus Kuenenia sp.
TCCGGGAGGCGAACCCCTTTATCGATAATCGCTCTTTCGATTCGACAGTTTCGCCCGACGTCGACTCCTTCAAACAAAATAGAATCCCGCACAGTGGCAAAACTGTGGACTTGCACTCGGGGCGAAATAACGCAACGTTCGACTTTGCCGCCGGAAATGATGGACCCGGAACACACAAGACTATCGACGGCACTTCCCACTCGCGGCGGCGTCACTCCATGATCATTGAACACGAATTTCGGAGGTGGCAACGGCGGCTGCCATGTTCGAATCGGCCAGTTCGAGTCATACAGATTGAGTTCCGGTTCCACAGAAATAAGATTCATGTTGGCTTCATAGTACGAATCCAGTGTTCCCACATCTCTCCAATAAGCAGGCTGGCCAGTGTCCTCGTTCTGAAAAGGCCACGCCATGATGTTTGACGAATCAATGATCGACGGAATAATGTCTTTCCCAAAATCACGGTGACTGGTTGGATCATTGGCGTCGATACACAGCCGTTCAAACAGAAAATCCGTATTGAAAACATAGATGCCCATCGACGCAAGGCAGCGATCAGGCCGCCCCGGCATTGGATCGGGGTCTGACGGCTTTTCGCAAAACTGTCTGATCCGACGATGATCGTCAATTTGCATGACACCGAAACGTCGGCCTTCATCCAGTGGCACTGGCAGGCACGCAATCGTCGCGTCGGCTTTCGAAGCAATATGCTCGCGAACAAACAACGAATAATCCATGCGGTAAATGTGATCACCACTCAGGACAACGATTTGCTTCGGACGCACTTTTTCAATTGTGTAGATATTTTGATAAATCGCGTCTGCAGTTCCAAGATACCAATTTTCATCAATACGCTGTTCGGGAGGCCTGACGCTGACGAACTCGCCAAGTTCGGCCGGAAGAAAATGCCATCCGTGCTCGATGTGACGCTCCAGGCTGGCCGCCTTGTATTGGGTCACGACAAGGATTTTTCGGATGCCACTGTTAAGACAGTTCGACAGCGAAAAATCGATGATGCGAAAACATCCACCGAATGGGACGGCAGGTTTACTGCGGTCTCGCGTCAATGGGTCCAGCCGGGAGCCCTTCCCGCCGGCCAGCACAACTGCCAGCACATTCTGCATATTATCGAATCTCCTTGAAGCCGCAGGAGTGTGGCGAATCCATGCGTCGGCATGCAAGTCAACCAAGCGATTTCTGTCGCGTGAATTGAACGAAACATTCAGTACTTTGAAATGGTTTCATCCAGATTCAGTAACACACGAGCAACCAAAGTCCATGCGGCGGCGTCCTGTGGAGTCGCTTCGCCGGGCAACTCAGGAAGTTTGGCCGCGTCGCCGGTCGTCACTTGCCGGGGATTCAGCCAGCCGTCGGCGAGTCGTTGACGCTGAAACTTCAAGAGACTCAGAATTTCAACGCGTTCCGATTCCGTAGGCGTTCGGGAAGTGCAAAGCAGGAACGCATAGTCAGCTCTGGCCGCATCATTGGTGACAGCCTCTTTCAAAACTCGCATCGCTAGAGCCCGAGCGGATTCCACGAAGATCGCTTCATTCAGTCCCGTTAATGCCGCCAGCGGTGTGTTTGATCGGACTCGGCGAGCACATGAAAAATCACCGTTTGGTGCATCAAAGTTCGACATCACTGGATCAGGCATTGACCTTTTTCGAAATCCGTACACCGTGCGGCGATAGCGTTCCGGGCCAGTCGCCGGCGTCCAATAACTCGGATATGTGTAGTTGTAATCGAGAACATTCTGTGGCACCGGAGGAATAATTCCCGGTCCGCCGATCTTCTGCATGATCAACCCCGATACTGTTAACGCAATATCGCGAACGACCTCCGAATCCGCGCGGAAGCGGGGACCGCGAGCCAACAGGCGATTCGCCGGATCGCGTTCGAGCAATTCAGCAGTTTCATCAGAACTTTGTTGGTATGTCGTGCTGGTCAGAATCGTGCGAATCAAATGCTTACGGCTCCAGTTGTGTTCCATAAAGTCCACTGCCAGCCAATCGAGAATTTCACGATATTCCGGTATTGGAGCACGAGTGCCAAAGTCCTCAGACGTTTCGACAAGACCTATTCCAAAAATTGCCTGCCACGCCTGGTTGACGGCCACGCGTGCTGTGAGCGGCGAGCTTCGGTCAACCAGCCACTCCGCAAATCCAAGCCTGTTCTTTGGAGCATTCTGTGGATAGGGATGAAACGCCGCCGGAACGTGTGGCTCGACAACCGCAAGCGGTTGATCCCAATTGCCTCGATCGAGCAAATGCGTCAATCGGGCATTTGTTGGTTCGCGTTCCGCCATGTGCAGAATTGAAGTCGATGCCGCAGGCGTAGACTTCAGCAGTGCTTCAATTTCATCGTTCGTCGGCTTGAGTTCAGCGACTGACTTTCGCCATGCCGCAAAAACCGCTTCGCGCTGTGCCTGAGTAAGCTGTGCAGCTGGAACCTGCAGAGCCAACATTGCCGCATGATCAACCGCCGGAGCTGCTGGCATGGCATCCATGGTCACGCTAAACCGTGCGCAGCCCAGCATGTCCCCCATGCGCCACACGATCTTCATTTGAGTGCCTTCCGGAAAATCCAAAGGTTGCTCAAACTGAACAACGGCGACACTCGGCTGATTGCGTTGTCCGATGCCGCGATCTGCGGACCACGTGTTTTCGTCTTTGCCGTCAATTAAATATGCGACTGGGCCGCTGGCTTTTTTGCCATCGTCTGACTTTGATTCCGGCTGCAAAAAATCTGCCGTCGCATTCACGAGTTTCTGTTTATCCCAATCTTTTGCATCTGGCTTTCGGATAAAAACTTCCAGTTCATTGACTGCCCATGTTCCTATACGATTTCGACCGGGTCCATCGTGTGGCAGATCGCGGTGAGTCAGCGCTTCAAATTGCAGACCTGTGACACCGTGCAATGTCGGAGCGGCAATCATGAAGACATCCGCGCTGCTATGCCCTGTCATCAACAGAGACTTATCGACTTGCTGAACAGGGTGATTCAGACCGCTGATGGTGCCAAGTTCAACGGCGTCGAGTGGGTGCCAGTGCAGCTGCTTCGACCGCAATTCTGCGGCCCATTGTGTGAGTTGTGATTCCCAATCGGGGCGTTCAGTTCGAATCCGCTTTTCCAGTGTCAGGAGTTTAGCCTGAATCTCACCAATTTGTTGCAACTGCTCCGGCGAATAAACCCACGACTGTGCTTCGTATGAATTGTTCAGGTATGCAAACATCCCGTAATATTCATCATGCGTCAGTGGATCGAATTTGTGCGTGTGACACTGCGCGCATTGCGTCGTCAGCCCCAGTATGGCTTTTCCCACACAATCAATGCGGTCAAACATTTCGACCATACGGAATTGTTCCGGCACAATCGCACCTTCTTCGTTGATCATGCTGTTGCGAAGGAATCCCGTTGCGATGATTTGCTGTTGTGTGGCATTCGGCAACAGATCGCCGGCAATCTGCTCCACAAGAAACTGATCGTAAGGCACGTCGCGATTAATCGAATTAATAACCCAGTCCCGCCATGACCATTGTTCGCGTTGCAAATCTTTTTCATAGCCGTTCGTGTCCGAATATCGCGCCAGATCCAGCCAGTGTCGTGCCCATTTTTCACCGAACCGTTCATTGTTCAGCAATGCATCAATAGTTGCCGCAGTTCCATTTTTTTCGAACGCTGACAACTCGGCTGGCGACGGCGGAAGGCCTGTCAGGTCGAGATAAATTCGGCGACACACGGCGGAATCGGTCGCTCGAACTGCTGGCTTCAGTGACTCCTTTTGCAGTCTGGCAGAAACAAATGCATCGATTGGCTGCTGCGTGCCAACACTCGGCAGCGGTGATTTTGCAGGTGGCGTGAATGCCCAGTGCGCCTCAAAATTCGCGCCTTCGGCGATCCATTGTTTCAGAGTGGCGATCTGATCTGCCGTTAGTGACTTATTGTGATCATTTGGCGGCATCCTCACATCGGGGTCATCTGAGGTGATGCGACGGATGAATTCACTTTCTGCCGGTCGGCCGGGCACGATAGCGGGAGAACCGGATTCGCCGCCTTTCAATGCGTCGGGTCTGAGATCAAGACGTAGGCCAGATTTGCGATCATCGGCGTCTACGCCGTGGCAGACAGTACAGTTTTCCGCGAGGATCGGTTGCACTTGCCGCTGAAAATCCACTGGCGGAGCAGCCGAACGGGACTGACGGCAAGAAATGAGTGCGGCCAGGAAACATAAGAAGCCTGACAATATCTTAATGGGCATGGGAGTTTGCTTTCTGGCGAGGATTTTTGCAGCCACAACCACGAGGCACATTTATCATAAGGCTTCTTTCTGGCGGGAAAACTGTCCGACAGCGAAACTTGAAGCCAAAACTGCCTGGATAATGCCGAAAATGTTTTGCTGTTCCTGGTGGACATCATTTATTCCGGCCTTTCGCGTTGAACATCTTCGAGCGGATTGTAAGAATACCCGATTCGTGATCTGACACCTGAATGGATGTGCAGGTTTCTTCGCGACGTCGAATTACCAGATTTTTGTTTACTATAACTGCTATTGGTGTGCCATGTTGAAGGACCGATCTCGAATTGAACGTCAGCTGACTTTTTCTCAGCAGCAGCTCTCAACTATTGAAGCCAAACTGGCTACCGATGGTGTGACTGGCAAAGCACAGAAAAAGAATCCGGTTTGGCGCAAGGTGAGTGCTGAACATCGACAGCTGAAGCGCCGATTGTATGCAGTTGCAGCTTTGGAAACACGCGAAGCAGACGCTGCTCAACGCAAGGCCGACAAGGCCAACGGAGTTGAAGCCGCCACCGAAGGTTAATCGTCTTGAAACCTCTAAACTTGCGCCGGTGATGTCCACTGGCGCAAGACATGGATTAATGAACATCCGGCGCTCCCGAATGTCTGATTCGTTGGGCTGATTGACGACAAGCATTCCAAGGATTTCACCATCCCTCCAGAACTGGGAATTACCAGCGTTTGACGTTGCTGCTGTACGATTCCTGTGAGTTGATCGCGAACATGGTGCATTAGCATTGCTGGAGCCAAATTAATCAGCAGTCCACAACTCAGCTTTCGTACAATTCCCGGATGAAAGAGCCACAAAGTACCATTGCACCGGACGTTTGTGTTTCGCGGCTGTTGGCCGCGATCATCACTATGGGCGACCAGCAAAGAGGTCAGGCACCGGATCGGAGCCAATCCATTTTCGGTTGCGAATCCAACCTTCAACTGGTACTGGCTCGCTGACCTGTGTACCTTTCACAATCTGCCATTTCTGCTCGGTCACGCGCTCTACCTGAAAGCCATTCACGGCGGAAAAACGAAAACAGACCGCATTGATTCCGAGAAACTCGCCATGCTGCTGCGAGGCGGCCCGCCTTGGGGCGGTTTCTAATCTTTCCCAACTGCCTACGTCTATCCGGCAGCACTGCGAGACACGCGAGTGCCGCCACATAACTGGACGCGTCTGAACTCGTTCCTCTCCTTTTGGAGCGGAACCGAGCCACGACAAGAGCCGCACTTTTTGAATGGACCAGTGCCGTCACGGATAATCTACTGCCGTTTTCCATCAAGAAGCATTGGCTTCGGAAAACACCGAACAGCCAGCGTCGGATTCTTTGAAATCGGCTTGCGATTCGGTAGAGCGCCGACAGATGTTTGAAGCAACTCGATCGCTGCCAAACGCGGCGCACGCCGCGAAACGGACAGCGACTGACTTCACCTTAGAAATCAAGCCACCGCTCTCTAAACCCTTCAGCCTCGCCACCCGTAAACAGGGAAGCCGAAGCAGTACGATCGCGGGGAAAATACACCCCTCGAAAAAATTCTGCAGGTTTTACCGTGCTACCGGTA
>JAYVNW010000012.1:0-7263 GCA_043758225.1 Candidatus Kuenenia sp.
GCATTTGACTCCGACCCCCTTGTTCTCCGACAAATCCCTGGCGTCATTGGCACAACGCACTCGCGGCCGAGGGCTCATGGTTTGGGAGTTGCAAGCCGATAGAGTTGTCCGGGAATGTTAACTTCTGAAGTCCGTCGCAGCTGCGCTAAGGCGATTTTTCAGTAAGTCTGGGTTAGCCACAAAAAGCACAAAGAGACACGAAAAGGCGAGCCTGCTTTCGTCGATCTTCTTTTCGTGACTTTTGATGCCTTTTCGTGTTTTTTGTGGCCATTAAAATTTCGCATCAGCGGCCATCTTCCTCTCAATGTCTCTCAATGTCTTCACAAGGACTTCGCGCTTGAACTACACGAACATCAATGAACTCTGCGATATCGTTCGGGAGACTAGTTTCTCCATTCACAAGTATCATAGGAATGGCCATCTGGAAAAGATCTACGAGAACGCTCTGGTGCACCGGCTTAGACAATAAGGTCTGCATGTTGAGCAGCAGCATCCACTGACAGTCAACGATGAAGGGGGTAACGGAATAGCGAATATTGACGGGTGCGTGGCTCAATTATTTGCGAGAATTGCTTCCGAGGCGATTTTCCAAAGGAACTGTTTCCGATGAGCCGATTTATGTGATAGGATTTTGTGGTCCGGCGGATTATCCGGACACAATCCCCCACCGCAATCCCCGCTCATCCTGCCTCCGCCCGCCTTGAATTTCTGAATCCGAACGAGACCCGCCATGCTTTCAATTCTCGGTCATAGTCGAAGTGCTCTTTGTGATGGAATTACGCGTCGTGACACACTCCGTTTGGGAGCGTTAACACTCGGTGGGCTGACGCTGCCCGAATTGCTGCGTGCCGAACAAGTTGCCGGCATCCGTAAGTCGCACAAAGCCGTGATCATGATTTATATGTGCGGCGCGCCAGGGCATCAGGATATGTATGACCTTAAGATGCAGGCACCCTCCGAAATTCGTGGCGAGTTCCAGCCGATCCCGACGAACGTGCCAGGCATCGAGATCTGCGAACACATGCCACGCATGGCGGCCATCATGGATAAGTGTGTTCCGCTGCGAAGTATGTACGGTTCGCCCGACGGGGATCACGATTCATTCATTTGCTATACCGGTCGATCGAAACGCAATCAACCGGCTGGCGGCTGGCCTTCGATGGGCTCTGCAGCTTCAAGGATGCTGGGTCCAACCAATAAAGCAGTACCACCGTTTGTTGGATTGTCGCCGGATTGCGGACATCCTCCGTATGGATCGCCCGGACTGCCGGGATTTCTGGGAATCGCCAACGCGGCGTTTCGGCCATCCGGGCCAGCGAGCGCCGATATGAAACTGGAAGGCATCAGCAGCGATCGACTCAACGATCGACAAGCATTACTCAGCAGCGTTGATCGGCTGCGACGCGACATGGACAGTAGCGGGACTCTGGAAGGTCTCGACACGTTGTCCGAGCAGGCCTTCAACATTCTGACCAGCAGTGCTCTGGTCGATGCCCTGGACATTTCCAAAGAACCACAAGCAGTTCGCGAGCGTTATGGTAAAGGCGACGCCAATCGTTTCGGCGATGGTGCTCCGCGAAACCTGGAACACTTCCTGATGGCGCGGCGACTGGTAGAAGCGGGTTGCCGAGTTGTCACGCTGAACTTCGGCCGCTGGGATTTTCACAGCGACAATTTCAACGGCATGAAGAACACTCATCTACCGCAATTCGATCAGGGCCTGTCAGCACTGATTGAAGATCTGCACCTGCGCGGCATGGACAAGGACGTTGCCGTAATCGCGTGGGGCGAATTCGGCCGCACGCCGCGCATCAATCCGGATGCCGGTCGAGACCACTGGCCTCAAGTTGGCGGCGGTTTGTTAGCTGGCGGCGGATTCCGAACTGGTCAGGTGATCGGTGCCACAGATCGTCTGGGAGCTGAAATCGCTGATCGGCCAGTTCACTTCAGCGAAGTGCTGTCTGCGCTTTACCGGCATCTTGGTATCGACCCGTCAGCCGCCAAGTTAGCAGACTTGAGCGGACGTCCGCAGTATCTGCTGGAGAAAACCACGCCAATGCCGGAACTGGTTTGATAACACTACAGAATTGCCGCGCCTTTGACGTCAATGCCTTTAAGTCGCATCTTGAGTTCTTCAACGTTTGGCGAGATTTCAAACGCCGCCTCGCGGCTGACATATTCCCGATTGACGAAATCGTAAAGGCTGTCGTTGAACAACTGCATGCCTTCCGTTTTGCCGATACGAATCGCCGCGAACAGTTTTTCGTCCATCTCTTCCATGACCAGCTTACGCACAGTCGGATTGAAGCTCATGATTTCCACGATGGGCACGCGGGACGGCGTATCGACAATGGTCTTCAACAGCTTCTGACCGACGATGCATTTCATGTTCATCGCCATACTTGCGCGAATCGCTTTGTGCATGTCGAAAGGGAACAGGTCAAGAATACGAGAGATACAACCCGGCGCGCCAGGGGCGTGGATCGTGCCGAATACTAAGTGTCCCGTTTCGGCGGCGTGAATCGCGGTTTCGAAAGTTTCACGGTCTCGCAACTCGCCCACCAGCATGATGTCCGGGTCTTCGCGGACCGCATGTTTCATCGCCACATGGAAGTCAATCACATCCTGCCCGATTTCGCGCTGATTGATCAGACACTTGTCTGACGTGTAAATGAATTCGATCGGGTCTTCGATTGTCAGAATGTGTTTGTTCATGTTGCGGTTGATCCAGTCGAGCATCGACGCGATCGTCGTACTTTTTCCGGAACCCGTCACACCGGCCAGCAGCACCATGCCCTGATCGTACTTGCAGTGATCCACCATCTTGTCCGGCAGATACAAACCTTCGAATGGTGGAATCGATCGCTCAATTTTACGAGCGACCATTCCGACTTTGCCCAACTGCGTAAACAAGTTCACGCGGAATCGCCAGGGATCGTTGTCAATTTTAATCACCTTCGAAAAGTCCGCTCCGCCGTTCTTGTGGAAGATTTCAAGGTTTCGCTCGTCCATCATCGGGAACGTCAGCTCAATCATCTGACTTTCGGTGATTGGCGGCATTTCAAGGTCGCGTAGTCCTCCCCGAATTCGAAAAACGGGTGGGCGCCCGACCTGCAGGTGGATGTCCGAGCATTTATGTTTGATCGCAAGCTTGAAAATCTTATCGATTTCGATGTCCTTGAGCGGATCAAACGTTGACTTCTTCCAGTCGGCAATCAAAACCATCGTGAATGTTCCTGTGCAATTAATCGAACGGGGACCGTCGTTTCTGCTGGACGGATCATTTTTGTACCGGTGCAAAATCGTTGTATCGATTTCTGTGCGAGTTGTAGCACGTGGCATGCGTTTACGGGACTGAAATCTGCATGGATTTTTCCCGGCGACTTGCCGTACCACAGTCCGACTAATGTTGTCGAGTTTCCTGCAGTCAATATCAATAATTTGACCCAGCCAGTTGATGTGAGAACTACATCAGGTCCCCAGCCGCCCGCAGCCGCAGTCAAGTCATAGACAGGAACTTGCGCGGTGTTCGGCGATCGCGCAGGCTCAACGGGTACAATTCATTCAGACGACCTCGTTATGCAAGCGATTCCACCACGCCAGACCGGGCGGATTTCCGCAGGGCGTCGCAAACCTGCTGAGTGTGCAGTGACAATGTCAACCAGTCGTGATTTATGTTTACCGATCGGATCAAATCGCAAAACGCATCTGTGAGGCAACGTTCTATGGGAGGATGAGGCACAACATTTTGGTCCGAAGTGCCATCGGCGTTGTGAATCCAGAACCTTGGTTTCTCCACATTCCATGGCTTTGTGAAATCGTCACAGACGAGAGCAGCGTTTGTGCCGGCGACTTCCATCCAGCGTCGTCGGACGGCATCAAAACTCGATTCGAATGTCGCCATCTGACCGTCTGGAAACCAGAGGATTCCGTTCATTCGGATGTCAATACCGTCCTGCCATTGCGCTGTGGCAAACACACGTGATGGCACCTGTTGCAGCATCCAGAGACTCATGCCGACACAATACCAGCCCACATCAAGCAACGAACCTCCACCAAGAGATGCAGAAAATCGCAGGTTGTCGTCGGCCAGGGCATGTCCCGGAAATGTGAATGCCGAAGTGATCTGACGCAGCTCACCAAGCTGACCGCTGATTACGATTTCTCGCATTGCCCGGGCTCGTGCGGTGTGATACCACATCACTGCGTCCAGCAGGACAACCTGATGCTGGATTGCCGCGTCAATCATTTGCTGAGCTTGCCGGGCGTCAACGGCCAGAGGCTTTTCACAAAGGATATGTTTTCCGGCGGTGGCGGCTTTAATCATCCATTCGCAATGCATCGACGGCGGCAGCGGAATGTAGACGGCGTCTATGTTTTCAGCCGCCAGCAATTTGTCGTAGGAATCATACGCCTTGGCAATTCCAAATTCGTCGGCAACCTGCCGTGCTTTGTCAAGCGAACGACTTGCGACGGCAACGACTTCAGCATGGTCTGACGAAATCATCTGGGGAACGACGGTTCTGGTGATCCGAGCAGTGCTCATGATTCCAATGCGGATTTTCAATGGCATGTGCTTGTTCGATCGATGGAGAGGCAATTCTCGAATGTTGCGTGATGATCTCGCACGACGTTCATATTGATGGATTTCTGAGGCGACGCGTTGATGTCAATCTTTAGTCACCAGGGGGATTTGTTTTTGAAACTCTGCGATATTTTTGTCGATCGTCTCTGTATTATCAGGCGTCGTGGATGCAATTTTCATTAGCGACGTTATTGCCGCAAGACAAGCGGCACCCTGAGGCGTCGCACCAGCTCGATCGTAGACCGATTTGAATAAAGCGTTCATCTCCAGCATTGTCTTGACTCTGAACTGCTTCCATTCTTCTTCCGACGGGTTGGTGCCAACGGCCTTGTAACGAGCCATTGCGGCTTCCATTTCCTTGACGGCACCGGCACGGTCGAACTTTCCATGGCCGTTCGCAGATCCATCCAGCAGTCCGCTCTGCCAAACATAATATCCGCCGACAGCCACCAGCAGTATTGCGACGAACATGCCGATTGCTTTGGGATCAATGTCGAAAGAACGTCCGGAGCTTTTAGAAGTTGAGATGGGACGTGCGGCCATAGCTGCCTTCGCCAGACCGGCTGAGTTGGAACCAGATGACTTCGTGACTGAAGTTGGTGACGCGGCGTATGACGATGCCGTCGCTGGATTTTGCAGGCCTGGATTTGGCGGCGGAGGATTCCCAGGTACTGCAGCCAAAGAAGCAGTTGAGGCAGCAGCCATGGAGTGCATCGGTGTCTTCGGTAGTGAAGGCGCGTTTTCGTCGTTGAAAACGTCGTCAAAGATTTCGTCCAGTAGTTCGTCTTCGCCTTTGGCATTCCTGGGGCGTTTGGGGCGAGATTTTGCTGCTTTCGTTTTTCCAGGCGAAGGCTTGGCAGATTTTGCGGCAGAGGCTGTTTCGTCTTGTAGCGGGAGATCATCGCCAGAGGTGGTTTTTGGTGGCTTTGGTGCGGGGGCTTTTGGCGTCGGTGGTTGCAACTGCTGCTCAGGAGCTCTCGTTGCTTCCGAGACGTCAGGGCTATTCACCATTGAGGAATACGCGGCATCGCCAAGACGTTTCTGGGTCGTCGGCGAGACCAATTGTGGATCGACCTCAATTGCTCTGGAACTCGCGATTGCTCGCATCACACTCGGCAGGTGCTCCACGATTTTCCAGACGCCGCGTTCACCACATTTCACGCGATCATTTGCGTCGAGGACGCCGCCTTTGCCGAGTTCGATAAGTGCTTCAAACGACATTGGCCCCATTACCTGACCGAGCGATTCGCAAAACCATTCCTCTCTGAGCTCTTCCTGTGCCTTTTGAGGAATTGCTGCTGCTGGCGTTCCTGGTCTTGAAGAAGTCGCAGGACTTGAAATCGGTGCTCCCGACGCGGATGTTTCAATTTCGGGCGATGGACCTGCAGAAACGTCTTCGGCGTATGCACCGCGTCTTGTCGTAGGGCCGGAGTCTTCGAACTCGAACGCCAGTTCAGACAGGTCGCCGATTTCTTCGTTGAGCGAACTGGAATCGCCGCGAGTGTCCGCGAACAGAGACTGTCGTACATTTGAGATGGGGATCCAGATTTCGCTGGATTCCTGACGCACAAGGTCTCCGTCGCTTAATGTTCCACTCTCCAGAAGTTCCCGCAACTGCTCAGCGGTGACCGGACCAAACTCTTCGATCATCAGTTGGTAATACCATCTCGACGACATGACTGCCCCTACTGATTCAATATACCAATCAAACTGTCGTTCCTGAAAAGTGAGCGATAGTCAGAATTTGAAAGGTCAATTCCCGTGAAACATGATAACCGGCAACGCTGTCGTCACAAATTGAATCTGCGAAGTTGACCGCTCGTTCGCTGGGAGTCCGACTGGTGATTCGCAATAATGGCTGAAGTGCCTGCCGAATCCCTGGCTTTGACGTTGTTTCACCACCCCATTCAGGAGTTTCCGACCATGACACATCCCAACAAATCCATCGTTTCGGCAACCACCGATCGAAATGCAGGCAACGCTCAAACAACCAGTTTTGCGCGTCGAGCGTTCCTGGCCAGCGCGGCCACATTTACGACGGCCGCGACACTGACGGCTGCTCGCATGCTGCGAGCAGACGATTTTGATGATGACGCTGCACCGGTTCGTTATCCCGATCCACGTTTGGTTTCACTCGACGACCGCTTCGATAAACTGAAACTTGGCAATACTCCGATTCAGCGAATCTATCACAGCAATAATACGCTCTGGGCAGAAGGACCGGCATGGAATGGCGTTGGACGATATTTGATCTGGAGCGACATCCCTAACAATATCCAGCAGCGCTGGCTGGAGGACGATGGTCATGTCAGCACCATTCGAAATCCTGCGAATAACAGCAACGGCAATACGTTTGATCTTCTGGGACGACAGATCTCATTTGAACATCTGACTCGCACAGTGGCTCGGTATAACTACGACGGCACGCGAACGGTGCTGGCGGATTCATTTGATGGAAAGCCACTGAATGCTCCGAACGACGGTGTCGTGCATCCCAACGGAGATATATGGTTCAGTGATCCAGGCTATGGTGCATTGATGGATTATGAGGGCGAGCTTTCAAAAAACGATTCGCCCCAGCCAAATCAGAAAGAAGCGATTTATCGCATCGAAGCGAGCACCGGCAAACTGTTCAAGATGACGGATGAACTCTTCAAGCCGAACGGTCTTTGCTTTTC
>JAYVNW010000013.1:0-2417 GCA_043758225.1 Candidatus Kuenenia sp.
TTCGTCCGCGTTCCCTGAATGTGCCAGCGAGGAGGTCAGTAGCACGAGGAAAAGGAGACCGCATCCTGCGGAGAAGACCTTATAAGCCATGGGAGATCCCGCTTTTCAAAAACTGTGGAATCATGGGTCTGGAATCATGGGCCAGCCAACTGAACTCAGACTATAACGCATTGTACACGAGGTTTGGAATGTTCGAGTTAACACGCCCGTCCATTTCGGGGTGCTGATTTTCTGGTCAGGCCCAACAGACCGGTCGATGGGAGGCACGTGGTGAATCCTACTGCGGTTGTGGCGGACAAACGACTTTGGAAATTGGTTCCTTGGACGGGGCCGTCTGGGCGACCGACGCGCGCTGGGGACAGGTGTTTGTCAGCGTACGCCAGCGCCATCTGGTTATTGATGGTAGACAATCGACGAGCCGTCCCGACGGCATGCGTGCCCAGCGACTGGCTCACAGTCAGTGCATCCAGTCAGTGCATGGCACTGACCTTAAGTCTGTCGTTCGCCTTGAAACGCTCCTTGCTGTCACAAAGTATTTGGGACAAAGAGCCTTCGCGTGAAAAGGTTTTAAATGCTGTTGTCGTGGCCGCTGATCGCCAAACGATCAGACTGACCGGAGAACATCCGCAAGACGAAGTTCCATCTTGCCGTGCATACACTTATGGGCACCGTTGGTGCTTCGCATTGACTGCCGGCGAGTTGATACGATCTATAGGCAGCTCTAATCGAGGGGCATGTCGTTTGCAGACGCTGATGCGAATACGGGAAATGTCCAGTTGCGAATTTTCAACGCGACGGGCATATGCAAATGGCAAACCGCAGGGCAGAGTGGCGAACGAGCCGAATTCCTGGATGATGGTCAGCTCCGTGAAAATCCGACAGTCGGTTTTCAGAGTTATCCCGCAAAGGAGTCGGGAGAGAAAATGCGGCTGCGTCCGGAGAGTTTCGCCGACCATTACAGCCAGGCACGCATGTTCTATCGATCGATGACCAAACCAGAACAACGGCACAGTGTCGGTCGTTTTGCGTTTGAGTTGGGAAAGTGCATGGAGCCAAAGAATCATCACCGGCGCTGTCGCAATATTCCAAAGCACCCAAATCGCTCGCGGGTAAAAGGATTGCATTGCTGACAACCAATGGCGTCGACGCGGAGCTCTAAAATCATCTGTATCACTTTAGCTTGATAAGCTGTCGTAAACCTCAGTCACTTGCTCTGGTTTCATTGATGTCTCGGCATTGTTGTCGATGTCTGCGTCGAGACAATTCACCACGATCGCAGCTGCAGTGTCGCACGCCTGTAGCCCGTACGAATATGGCCGGACGCCGGTTGCGTGGGGAAAGGCGATGTCAAAAATTCGAGGGTTCGACATGCCATCGGCGCCGATTGGGTGGTAATAACCATCGATCGCGATCCCGCCCAACTTCAAATTATTTGCATCTTCGACCTCGAAGACTTCTTCCCTGAGACCGTCCGTCAGCAATTCAACGGATTTCCGTTCACGAAACGGCGCCGATGATTCGATGACTGTTCCAGTTTCAACCAATGTTGAAAATGGAAACTCTTCCAGGGAAACGGTACCTTGTCCGGTGCAGTCAACAAAAATTTCGTAACTTCGCTCTGACACCACTCCGTCCTGTTCAATTTCGATAATCGTCCTGCCCTGAATTTTTTCCTTGATCGTGACACGACCTGGCATCAGTTCTAAGCGCCCCGCGTCGTATAAGGCGAGCAATGTTTTTGCCGAAACCAGCGGCATTGCCGCGATGACATTCATGAGAAATGGTGCGACTGTTCCCCTGTAAGTCAGCACGTCTTCTGCGTACAGCCACTCGAAATGAAAGTTCAGAGTGAACATCAAATCGTCGAGCACCTCTTTCCAGTGAATTGGTCTGCCACGAAGTAGTGATCGTTCCGCCTCCGGCATTTCTGCACGCATCCCGTTGAAAGGATCTTCGCATTGATGTTCGCTCGTCATCTGATCGACAAACTGATTCAACGTAAACCAGGGCTCATTCAATTTGGAGACGATGTCAGATCGCTGATCTTTGCGAAACGCCTGTGTTAACGCGGGACGGCAAACCTGGTCAAAATACACATCGAGAGATAATCGACCGCGCTCGTCGCGAAGATTCAGCATTTGTTCGCGGGTGGTGTGCCGATAAATCTCCCGAAAGGCTTCCTCCTGCTCATATTGCAAATGTGGGAGCCAGCCTTTTGATGAATGCAATACGATCCGAAAATCTGCCGCATCGCCGTTCGGATGGAAGACAAGTCGATGACTAGTTTTTTCGAACGTGCCGTGTCGATTTGACAGCGACGCGACGACGTCATAAGCGCTCAGGGAAGCCCCCAAAGTTCCGATCGTGAAATTGTACGGGCAGCTCGGCTGGGGCAGCAGTTTTTGTATGGGCCATGG
>JAYVNW010000014.1:0-2145 GCA_043758225.1 Candidatus Kuenenia sp.
GTTCGGGAACGTATTCGTCGAGCAGCTTTACGACGTAGCGACCTTCGATATCTTCTTCAATTGCCAGGTCCGGCGTTACGCGCTGCACGGGACGTTGCTCAAAGCCACGCCCTGGATATGGATTGAGCGACTGGATTTGTTCAATTCCGACCTTGATGAGATCGATCGAATACCCCGTAGCTTTCTGGATCACTGGAAGTCGATTGAACGCGATGTCTTCCAGGTGATCCCGAATCAGAACTTCCACGACTTCATGAAACGGCAGATGGTCGTCAACCTGCAACAGCAACATCTCGCGATGGTCGCGAGCCCCGACGCCAGGCGGATCCAGATGCTGAATGAGCTTCAACACTTCGTCCGCTTGCTCCATCGTCAGGTTGTGGTCGTACATCCTGTTGAACTGCTGCGCGATTTCGGGCAGCATACTCTGCATCCGACCGTTGTGGTCCAGATGTTGAATCAGGTACTCGCCAAATTCCCGCTGAACAGGATCAACACTGAAGAACGAAAATTGTTCAAGGAGGTATTCCTGAAGTGACTGTGGTCGAGCGACCATGTTCGACATCATGTCGTTTTGACGATCCATGTCGTCGCTCATTTGATTCGACGATTTGGAGCCGCCGAAGCCGACATTGTCTTCGGACCAGTCAGACGAAATCTCAAGGAGTCGTTCAAAGTCAGATTCGTTATTGTCTTCTTTGCCGGCCACCAACTCTCGGTTTTCGACGTCCTTTTTCAGCTCCCGAACTTCGCGTGGATCATCGTTTGAAATCGAATAGTCGGCATTGTCGGCTTCCGGTGGCGGTGAATCCTTCTCTTTCTCCACGCGTTCAAGTGTGACGTTTTCGACCAGTTCCTGCTCGATTCGCTCGTTAAGCGCCATCATATTCAGCTGCAGAATCTCCATCGATTGGATCATCCGCGGAGCCAGCTTCATTTGCTGGCTCATCTTCATATTCTGGGAGATGTTCAGATGCATGATTTCGACCGAGGACCGTGAAAAATCAAAATTCTGAAAAAACAGGAAGGCAAAGTTTCGGCCGAAGAGATCGCACCAATAATCCAGATTTTCTGAGGATTTTATTGAAGGCAATCACTGCGAGCAGACCTGGTTCCATACAAGGTTAGACTAATGTAGCCTATCGCAGCCGTCTCGTCGATCTGTTTTTGGCATCATTCTTGCATTCACGGGATTTGGTGAGCGGTTGGCCGTCAACCCTCCGAGGGCGTTTCAGCGGATAGCACCGAGGGCTGACGCCCAACGGCTCGCCATTTTGCTCTCTGCGCAGCGCCTAACCCAGTATCGCGTCAATCGCCGTCGCACCATGATCCGCCAACGGGATCGGTCGACCGATGTTGCTCAGGTTCGTCGACATGGGATCAAGGTTTAACGCGCGGCAAACTGTCGCCATAAAGTTTGGCACGGTCACTGGATTCTCTTTGACCTCGGCACCTTCATCACTCGTCGCGCCATAAGCCTGACCGCCCTTGATTCCCGCGCCACCAAGCACGGTACTCCAGCTACCCGGCCAGTGATCTCGACCGGTGTTCGCGTTGATCTGTGGAGTCCTTCCGAACTCACCCATCCAGATCACCAGCGTGTCGTCCAGGAGACCTCTTTGGTGCAGGTCCGTTATCAGCGTCGCATACGCCGGGTCCAGGACTTCGCAGAGCGATTTCACCGCAGTGAAGTTGTCCGCATGAGTGTCCCACCCCGCGCCCGGCGCGCCATCGACTCCTGTGAGCGACACTTCCACAAACGATACTCCATGTTCAATCAGTCGTCGCGCGAGGAGACACCCCTGCCCGAATGTCGACCGACCGTATGCATCACGAAGCATGTCGTCTTCTTCATCCAGCTTAAACGCGCTCACTGCAGACGACTTCATCATCCGAATTGCCTGTTCGTATGACTCCAGATGACTGCTGCCTGGGCCATCGGGACGCTCAGCCAGAAACGATGTTTCCAGCGTACTCAGCAAACTTAACCTTGCGTCCACCTGATCCGTCGAAAGTCGCTCTGCAGGTTTCAGGTTGCGAACCTGGACCGAAACGTTTTTATCTTTGTCAGTCTCCGATCCCACGACCAACGGCGACCATGCTGGCCCGAGGAATCCAGGTCCGTAAGCTGCCGGACTGAACGCG
>JAYVNW010000015.1:0-6491 GCA_043758225.1 Candidatus Kuenenia sp.
GCCCAGGGGCATTCGAAGTCTGGAGCCGCGATGATCGGGATGAACTTTCCATCAGCGCGAGTTATTACTCCGGACTGAAGAGTTTTGAATTCATCAGTCGGCATGTGAAGTTTCCCAAGGGAGCTGGATTGCCGGGGGCAGTCTGGAAAACGGGGCAGCCACGTTTGGCGTCTGACCTTCCGCGCAGCGCAGGATTCATGCGTTCGTTTGCGGCGGACGAAACAGAACTGAACATCGGTCTGGGGCTTCCTGTGGGATCAGCGGCCGGTCATTCAGACTCGATTCTGTTACTGCTTTCGTCCAACAGTAAACCGATTGCTCAAGGATTTGAGATCTGGCAGCCGCGAAGTTCCGCTGTCTCAACGCCTGAAGAAACAGTTCTGTCGCGAATCGCAGCAGACTGGAGTGCCGCCAGCCCACAATCTCTCGCAGCGGATGACGGTGGTGCTGCCGCTGCCAACGCGGTTGTTTCGGAAGCATGGAACACAGGGCGACCTGTGTTATCAACAACGACAACAGACGGCGTTCCGTTACGGGCAGTGCTGGGAGTTCCGATCTATCGTGGCATAGAAAAGGCCGCTGTGGTTGTGCTCGGGTTTTAGTCAGGCGAGCGGCAGGGCGTCAGCCCTCCGAGTGTCCATGTTGTGTTCAATTGCTGCTGCTGCTGCTGTTGTTCAGGGTTCGGACGTTCAGAGTTCAAACGCGTGGTGGGTTGGGGACATACAGTGGTCTCGTAGCGCTGACGTCCTGCCGCTCGCCAGAGGGTCATACTTCAGGGTTCAATCATGATTTCTAAAGAACAACAAACGATCGTCGTCGTGGGGAACGGCATGGTCGGCCTGCGTTTTTGCGAGCAGCTCATT
The DNA here is from genome assembly GCA_043758225.1 of Candidatus Kuenenia sp. Taxonomy (GTDB): domain Bacteria; phylum Planctomycetota; class Planctomycetia; order Planctomycetales; family Planctomycetaceae; genus SXXK01. The sequence goes on from JAYVNW010000015.1 coordinate 864, forward strand.
GCGTTTGATGAACTGAAGCGGTATCGCATCGTCACATTCTGTGAAGAGGCACGAGCGGCGTATGACCGAGTCGGACTGTCGAACTTTTTCGCCCACCGAGATGCCGAAAAGCTGATGCTGGCGCGACGGGAATGGTATGAATCTGCCGGCATCGAACTTCACATCGGTGATCGTGCCATCCGAATTGATCGGGATCGCAAAGTTGTTACGTCCCTTAAGGGAATCCGTGTTGTCTATGACAAACTCATTATGGCCACAGGTTCATTTCCGTTTGTGCCGCCGCTGCCGGGAGTTCAGAAACAGGGAGTGTTTGTCTACCGCACGATCGAAGATCTGGAGCACATCATTGCCTACGCAAAGAAATCAAAGACTTGTGCGGTGATTGGCGGCGGACTTCTCGGTCTGGAAGCGGCCAAAGCCTCGTTCGATCTTGGACTGCAGACGCATGTCATCGAATTCAGCCCACGCCTGATGCCTCGGCAGCTGGACGAAGCCGGATCTCGCACTCTGTTGCAGAAGATTCGCGACATCGGAGTTCAGGTTCACTTGTCCAGATCGTCAAAAGAAATCCACGGCGACGGCAAGATCCAGAGCATCGAGTTCACAGACGGCACGTCGCTGGAATGCGACATGCTGATCGTGTCGGCCGGGATTCGTCCGCGAGATGACCTGGCGAAGCAATCCGGACTGCAGTTGGGTGATCGCGGCGGCATCACCGTCAACAATCGATTGCAGACGAGCGATCCCGACATCTTTGCCATCGGCGAATGTGCGCTGCATGGCGGCATGATTTACGGACTGGTCGCTCCCGGCTACGCCATGGCCGAAACAGTCGCCGCGAACTTCTGTGGTGGTGATCGAAACTTTGAGGGAAGCGACCTTTCCACGAAACTCAAGTTGATGGGAATCGACGTGGCCAGCTTCGGCAACTACGAAGCGGGTCCCGATATCGCCAACAGCCTGACATGGGAAGACCCCTTTTCCGGCATCTATAAGAAGCTGCTGTTCTCACTGGATGGTAAGACGCTGCTTGGTGGAATGCTGGTCGGCGATGCATCTGACTATGGCTCATTGTCGGTCTTCGCAAAATCCGGTGCGCCGCTGCCGTGTGCGCCGCATGAATTGATTCTGGGCAGTTCGAAAGGATCGTCGGCCCTTGGTGGTGTCGATTCGATGCCGGATTCGGCACAAGTGTGTTCGTGCAACAATGTCACCAAGGCGGCCATTTGCACGGCGATTGATGAGAAGAATCTGGACTCCGTTGCTGCCGTGAAATCGTGTACTCGTGCAGGCACTGGTTGTGGCGGCTGTATGGGTTTGGTGACGGACTTGTTTCAGGCTCGCATGAAGGCTGCCGGCAAGGTCGTCAACAATCATCTGTGCGAGCACTTTACTTACTCGCGGACTGAACTGTTCGCCATCGTCAAGGCAAAAAAACTCACCACGTTCGCCGACATTCTGCAGCACTGCGGAAATGGCGGTAACGGCTGCGAAATCTGCAAGCCAGCGGTGGCATCGATCATCGCGGGGCTCTGGAACGACTACATCCTGAAGTCTGAACATCAAACTCTTCAGGACAGCAATGATCGATTCATGGCCAACATCCAGCGGGATGGAACGTACTCCGTTGTGCCTCGCGTGCCGGGTGGAGAAATCACTCCGGAGAAACTCATCGTGCTGGGCGTTGTGGCGCGCAAGTATAACCTCTACACAAAGATCACCGGCGGGCAGCGAGTCGACTTGTTCGGCGCGAAGGTGCAGGATCTGCCGTCGATCTGGGAGGAGCTGATTGATGCGGGATTTGAAAGCGGCCATGCGTATGGAAAGTCATTGCGAACAGTGAAGAGCTGCGTCGGGACGACCTGGTGTCGCTACGGTGTGCAGGATTCCGTGGGCTTCGCGATCCGCATTGAGAACCGTTACAAGGGAATCCGCTCGCCGCATAAGGTCAAGATGGCCGTTTCGGGATGCACGCGCGAATGCGCTGAGGCTCAGAGTAAAGACGTGGGCCTGATCGCGACCGAGAACGGTTATAACCTTTACGTCTGCGGCAACGGCGGAACGAAACCTCGTCACGCGGAATTGCTGGCGGCGGACATTGATGAAGAAACTGCCATCCGATACATCGATCGCTTCTTCATCTATTACATCATGTCGGCCGAGCGACTGACTCGGACGTCTGTGTGGTGCGAGAAACTCGAAGGCGGCATCGAACACATCCGTGATGTGGTTGTTAACGACAGGCTGGGGATTGCGTCCGAGCTGGAAGAGATGATGCAGCATCTGGTGGATACGTACCAGTGCGAATGGAAAACGACCGTTCAGGATCCCGAGAAGGTTCGTTGGTTCCGCCAATTCATGAACACCGACACGACAGAATCGTGTATCGAGGTTGTTTCCGAACGAGGTCAGCAGCACCCTGCAGATTGGCCAGGTGAATTCGTGTCGCTGGGGCAGTTTCAGGAAATGGTGCAGAAACAATCGCACGTCGAAGCCACATACGCCGCTGAATCAGAACTGCCGGCCTGGGTCGATGTGGGAAATGTGAGTGACTTTCCAATCGACGGTGGAGCGACCATTCAGCGAGGCAAGGTTCAGATCGCCGTCTTCAATTTCACAAGTCGCGGTGAGTGGTACGCATCACAGAATATGTGCCCTCATCGCAAGGCGTTCGTGCTGTCTCGCGGGATGCTGGGTGATGCTCAGGGAACTCCCAAGGTCGCCTGCCCGATGCATAAGAAAACATTTTCGCTGAAGACCGGCGATTCGCTGCAGGGCGAGGAATACTCGATCCGCACGTTCCCGGTGAAAGTGGAAGGCGATCGCGTTCTTCTTGAACTTCCGCCCAAGCCTCTGCTGGATCAATTACTTGCGACCGAGATCGGATGCAAGCTGGCGACCTCCTGCGAAACCCGCGTGCTGCAGGAAACGACTTGATTTGACCACTACCCTTCCACAACTTTCCGAACACGCATCGCCTTCGCGACCAGCGTCGTCGTTGCATCCGGGAGATTTGATTTCGCAGTTGCTGAAAGAGCAGTCAACCCTGTCGGCCGTGGAACAGTTTTCGGAATGGCATCAAACTCACAGTGAACCCGAACAGGCAACACACTACCGCAACCTGCTGCCGGCCACGATGCCCAGAGAAGGGCAACAACTGTCCTTTGAAGTGGATCTGGATAGATGTTCCGGCTGCAAAGCCTGCGTCGTAGCCTGTCATTCGCTCAATGGGCTGGACGAAGGGGAATCATTTCGCGACGTTGGCCTGCTGCTTGGCATGGCTGAGGACTCCATCGCGTTTCAGCACGTAACGACAGCCTGTCATCACTGCGTGGACCCCGGTTGTTTGAACGCCTGTCCGGTGAACGCTTACGAAAAAGATCCGGTCACCGGGATCGTGCGACATCTGGACGATCAGTGCTTCGGCTGCCAGTATTGCACTCTGGCGTGTCCGTATGAGGTTCCCAAATACCACGCAGCGAAAGGCATCGTGCGCAAGTGCGACATGTGCAGCCAGCGACTCTCCGTTGGAGAAGCACCGGCCTGCGTTCAGGCGTGTCCGCATCAGGCCATCAGCATTCGCACGATTGACATCGCCTCCGTGAAGTCCGCTGCTGCGTCCATAACTTTTCTTCCGGACTCACCCGATCCACGAATCACGCTTCCGACCACTCGCTTTATTGGCAAGGCATCGAATCGCCAACATCTTCGCGCGGGAAATTATGCGACTCATAAGCTCGAACATGCGCACTGGCCGCTGGTTATCCTGCTGGTATTCAGCCAGGTTTCGGTGGGACTCGCGACGCTGGTTTTAATGCTGAACGGCGTGGCTTTGTCTGACACGGCGACCACCGCGTTGCTGGCGATCGCTGCGGGACTTGCGACCATCGCTGCGGTTAGCAGCACACTGCACCTGGGAAGACCACAATTCGCCTATCGAGCGATCCTGGGCATTCGGCATTCATGGCTCAGCCGCGAAATTGTGGCCTTCGGAGCGTTCATTCCGCTTTGCTGGGGATCGGCATGGTTGTCGTTTGCCGACTCTTCGTGGTTGGTCGTCAGTCTTCCGGCAGCGGTCGTGTGTGGAGTCGCTGGAGTGGCTGCGTCTGTCATGATTTATCATGTGACTCGTCGGCCATTCTGGAAGGCCAACCGATCTGCACCTGCGTTCCTCGCCACGTCGCTTGGGGTGAGTTCGCTGCTTGCGTTACTGGCGATGCAGCTCACATCGTCGGATTCACACTATATCCTGCGGCATCAATTGGGAAGTGTCGCGTTGATCAGTGGGCTCATCAAACTGTGGCTTCTGAAGCAATCGCTGAAAGGCCATGCGAACGAATCGCAGATCGGAGGAATTCAACTGCAGAAAAGTGTGCGCCTGCAGGCGATCGGCAGCCGCGTGTTGGTGTTGCTGAGCAGCGCGATTGTCTTTGGGCCAGTGACTTCTGTTTCTATCGTCATCACAGTCACGGCGATCGTCGCGGGGCTGATTGCGGAACTCACCGAACGATACTTGTTCTTCAGTGCGGTTGTGCCATTGAGAATGCCGGGGGTCGTGAAATCGTGAGCATCTCCGCAACATCGATTCCGGGAAAGCTGCTGCGACTTCTGCATGATCCCAGCGGCCCGCTGACTCGTGAGCTGCTGCTGAATCCATCGGCCTTCGGACTGGCAGGTCGCGTTGATTCGCATGCGGCTGAATCCGTCGTGATGTCTGTGTGTGGCTATTGTTCGACGGGCTGCAACCTGAACGTCCATATGCAGAATGGTGAAGCCGTCTCGCTCAGTCCGGCGACAAATTATCCCGTCAACCTTGGCATGGCGTGCCCCAAGGGCTGGCAGGCGCTGGAAGTTCTGGACGCTCCCGATCGCGCCACGATGCCGATGCTGCGTCGAAGGCGTGACGAAGCTCTGCAACCAGTGTCATGGCCTGAAGCCTTGAATAGTTTTTGCCAGCGATTCCAATCGATCCAAACAGAACACGGCAATGACTCGATTGCGTTTATCAGCACGGGCCAAATCCCCACCGAAGAAATGGCGCTGCTCGGATCGCTTGCTAAGTTCGGAATGGGAATGGTGCACGGCGACGGGAACACTCGACAATGTATGGCGACTTCCGTTGTCGCCTACAAGGAATCCTTTGGCTTCGATGCTCCTCCGTTTACCTATGCCGACTTCGAAGAATCCGACGTACTCGTTTTTGTCGGCGCGAATCCGTGCATTGCCCATCCGATTCTATGGGAACGAGTGACTCGCAATCGACACAATCCCGAAATCATCGTCATCGATCCGCGGCTGACGGAAACCGCAGCTCAGGCAACGTTGCATGTCCCGCTGAAGCCCAAGGGCGATCTCGTTCTGCTGTACGGACTGGCGAATTTGCTGGTCACCAACGACTGGATCGATCACGACTACATCGCCCGACATTGTCAGGGCTTCGAGCAGTTTGCTGCCTTTGTGGACAAGTTTACGCCGGAAGTGGTCTTGAAGCAGTCAGACGTTGCGCCGGCCATGTTAAGTCGACTGGCGGAACTGATTCATCAGGGGAAACGAGTTTCGTTCTGGTGGACGATGGGTGTGAATCAGAGCCACGAAGGCGTCCGTACGGCTCAGGCGATCATCAACCTT
>JAYVNW010000016.1:0-11886 GCA_043758225.1 Candidatus Kuenenia sp.
GCCCGATTTTTGGCACTGCCAGGAATTTTCGACACTACCAAATCAGCCACTTACTGGAGCAGCGAGCTTCTTATCTCCAAAACAAGCCATCCCGATTCATGCTGATCGGTCGCGGAAATTTTCAGGCGGAACACGTGCAGATCAAAGATCACATGGAAGCCGCAAGCATTCCCAACACGTGGATTGAAGGCAACGCTCGAGAACACTCATGGCACAGTGACTGGCTTCCGGAAGCCTTTGAATGGCTGACAAAGTGAGTGACATGACAAAGTGAGCGCCTGTTCGACTCCGCAGGATTTGATAAAAATCCGAGTCGTTGCTGAAATCTCAGTGTAGGTAAGACGATGAGTGAACGAAAAACCGCCTTCAGGAACTGACCGGATAAAAAGCGAACCAATGACCGACTACGAAAAACTGATCGACAAACTTCGCAAGCTCGAAGCACTTTTTTCGGGTACCAACTACGAAGGTGAACGTACGGCCGCCTCGGTTGCGATCGATAAGATTCGCGAACGACTGCGCTCGGTTGAAGTAACCGATCCCCCGAGGGAATATAAGTTCACGATGAACGACATGTGGTCCAGGAAACTGTTTGTGGCACTACTGCGTCGGTATGGAATGACGCCGTATCGGTTTGCAAGGCAGCGATACACAACAGTTATGGTCCGCGTCTCACCAAAGTTTGTAGATGAAACGTTGTGGCCGGAATTCATTGAACTCAGCAAAGTGCTCGATGAATATCTAACTGAGATAACCGACAAATTGATCACAGAGAGTATCTTCGCCGACACATCTGAAGCTGAAACCCGAAGCGAACCCGCGCGACTTGGCTCAAACTAACAGAGGACACAATGATGAAGAGAGCAGGGCACTGGATCACGGCGTTTCTTCCGGTCTTGATGATGATCGCCACGGCACTCACATCGAGTGCACAGGATCGATCGCTACGGGAAAACCTGGAGCTGGCTGCGTATTTTGAATCGCAAGTCAACAGCCTTGAAAAAAGTAATGAGCTGACTCAGTTCAAAACACTCGCCGACTGGCAAGCCGCCAAACCCGCACTGCGCGAAGAATTATTCGAAATGCTCGGCCTGAGCCCGCGGCCAGGGAAATCTCCGCTGCACAGTGAGACCACCGCAACAACCGAAGAAACGGAGTTCATCGTCGAACGAGTTCATTTTCAGTCGTTGCCAGGATTGTACGTTACTTGCAATTTGTATCTGCCTCGGAACATTGATAGACCGCTGCCCACGATTCTATACGTTTGCGGTCATGGTAAAGTAAAAAAAGACGACGTCAGTTTTGGCAACAAAACGCACTATCATTATCACGGTGCGTGGTTCGCTCGCAATGGATACGCCTGCCTGATCATCGATACCCTGCAGCTCGGCGAAATCGAAGGCATCCATCACGGCACGTACAATCTCGACCGTTGGTGGTGGAATTCACGCGGCTATACGCCCGCTGGTGTCGAAGCCTGGAACTGCATTCGTGCGCTGGATTACCTTGAGTCACGACCGGAAGTCGATACAACTCGCCTTGGCGTGACAGGTCGTTCCGGCGGCGGTGCCTACAGCTGGTGGATCGCAGCGCTCGATGACCGCATTCAGTGTGCAGTTCCGGTGGCCGGTATCACGTCGCTGCGAGATCACGTCATCAACGGCTGTGTTGAAGGCCATTGCGACTGCATGTATATGGTCAACACATTTCGTTGGGACTTTGCCAAAGTCGCGGCGCTAGTGGCACCATCACGGGGAGCGTTACTGCTAGATTTTACGGCGTCGCCAACGGACAGTATTCACGCGACAGCGGTGCGACTGGACGATCAATTCGGAACAAGACATAGCCGCCAGAACGAAATATCGGAGTCTGATTGTAGGGAAAACATAGGGACGCCTGTTGTTTCCCCGTCGATGTCGGCAGCAACGTTCCGTCTGGAATGTCGCCTTCAAAACCATCTTCACGCAGATCGCTCACGACGTATAGCACGTTGGATTCTTCAACAGCCGCAATCATCTCGTCTCGATGATCTGGGAAACTCCGCGCCAATACATCCAGATAAACAAAACGCGTGGCGGGGTGAAATCTGAGTTCCGGATAGAGATGAATCAAATTTCCGTTGTAAGCCATGAGCGTTTTATCAGCGATTTTTTCTTCACGAATGTGATCCAGTAGTGGTTGAAGCGAGCTCCACCGTGGAAACGGAATTTGAGCGAGCTGGTCTTTGGATTCTGCTGATAATTGAGTCCAAAACAACGCTTGGAAGCAGGGAACCCAGAGACGTTGCCGCGGCCAGCGAAACATCGGTGACATGGCAATTGCGAGCACCGTAAACGCGACGACGAATGGCGTGATACAGGAGGGCCGACTCCCACCGCTCACCGATGTTGCGAAAGCGCAGCGAATGCAGATTGTCAGAGCGAGCAGAATACCCGGTACGTGAATGTAATCGAAGAGTTGTTGCAACAGGAACGCCTGTAAGATCCAGCCCAGATAAAGCGCCACAAGCAAACTCGAAGCCAGATCAGTGCTAGTTCGCGGCCGCGAACGCAATGTCTGGACGCTCACAAACAACGCCACAATATGCAACAAAATCCACGGCTGGAATCGCATCGCGTGTGTCACATATCTTTCCCATGTCCAGCGTGTACGGCCAGCCTGAAAATAGTCTCCAATCCAGTTCATCAGAGTATCAATAAAATGCGACCAGCAGCCGCTATAAATCATCCAGCCAATTCCTGCCGCGCCAGTTAGTAAACCGCCCAGCAGAACAGCTATCATTTGTATGTTCCAGACCCGGAACGATGTTGTAAATCGCAGCGACACCAAAAGCACCGCTAACGCTGGAACTGCAACGAGCGGTTTGATCCAGAACGCCACCGCCCAGAGTATTCCTTCTACAAGGCTCAGCATCAAACTGCGAGCGGTATGGTCGGTCCGCAAGACTTCGATTCGAATCTTCAACGCCAGCAAACACGGCAACAGCATCCATGTGTCGCGCTGGCAATGACACCATTCTGACGTGCCAAGATAAAACAGCATCACGCCTGGCATTATCGCAGAGCGGATTGTCTGCTGCTCTTTCCAAATGACGGCATCGCAGGACGCAATCCTGCCCAGCAGCATCCCGACAGCAGCCACAACGAACAAATCGAACAACAGAAACGCAGGTGAGCACCAACCAATCACGCTTCTCAACATCGCATGAACCCAAACGATGCCAGGCAGATTCGGTTCCAGAACATCACGATACAGCACACCACCGTTCAGGAGGCTTTTTGCTTGCAAATCGTAAAGCACCGTATCTGGTGTCAGTGTTTGCTGAACAAAAATCGGGACCTGACTTAGCAGCAGGAGCAGAAAAAGAGTCCAAAGAAAAATGCGAACGCGGTTCATGTGGTGTAGTTGGAAAGTGTGATACGGTGCGGCTACCATGAATCCTCATTGTCGGCGAATACATGGAAATAACTCAATACCACAAAGGAGACCCAATCCATGCAAATCCTTCGAAAGCTGGCACTCTGCATTACAGTCGCTGGCACACTGGCACCTGCTATTCAGGCCGAACTAAAAGCAGGAGCGGCCATCGTTGATATTTCGCCACAGCAGTTTCCGGTCCTGGTAAACGGCGGCATGACCAGTCGCTCGGCCGACAAAGTCGTCGCTCCGCTGTATGCTCGAGCCATCGTCGTGGACAATGGCACCGAACGAATCGCGATTGTCGTCGTCGATAGTTGTATGGTGGGTCGAGTCACTTTGGACGATGCCAAGCATATCGCCGCTCAAATGACTAAAATAAAACCAGACCGGATGCTGATTTCAGCCACTCACACGCACACGGCCCCATCGTCAATGGGCGCGCTTGGCACGGAGATGGATGAAACGTACGTCGTCTATTTGCGTGATCGTTTGGCAGAAGCCATCGCTCTTGCCGAAGCGAACCTTGAAACTGCGGAAGTCGGCTGGGCCGTTCGCAACGCCGCCGATTACACTGCACTCCGTCGCTGGATTATCCGCCCCGATCGCATTCAAATCGACCCGTTCGGGAATCCAACAATGCGTGCCCAAATGCATGCCGGTGCCAATCTTGACAACGTGACTGGCGAATCTGGTCCGGAAGATCCCGACTTGTCAATCATCGCATTCAAATCGCCGCGTGGTAGGCCCATCGCGGCGTTGGCAAATTTCTCGATGCACTATTTCTCTGGCGTCGAAGCGTTGCATCCTGACTACTTCGGACTTTTCTGCAACGGATTTCAGACGCAAGTTGAATCTGCCCCTGCACCTGCGAACAACGCGGACGACAAATCACCGCCGTTTGTCGCCATCATGTCTCACGGATGCAGCGGCGACATCTGGCGACGTGATTACAACCTGCCTGCAGATGCTCCGCTACAAAGTCCAACGGTTACAGAATACACTGACGGCCTGTTGAAGATCGCAATGGACGCATGGCAGTCGGTGAAGTTTTCAGCCGCAACTGAACTTGCAATGGCCGAGCGTCGCTTGCCGATGAACTATCGTGTGGCGAACAAGCAGACGCTCGAATGGGGCGAACGGATCGTGGCCACGATGGGCGACAGGTTGCCAACAACAACGGAAGAAGTTTACGCTCGTGAACAGGTGATTCTGCACAAACTTCAGTCCACGGAGATCGTAGTTCAGGCATTGCGAATTGGTGATATCGCCATCGCGACAACTCCCAACGAAACTTACGCGCTGTCAGGACTGAAGCTCAAGCTTCAGTCACCGCTTCTGCAAACGATGGTGATTGAACTAGCCAACGGCGGCGACGGCTACATTCCGCCGCCGGAGCAGCATCTGCTTGGCGGTTACAACACGTGGGCCGCGCGATCGGCAGGACTGGAAGTTCTGGCAGAACCGAAGATCGTCGAAGAAAACTTGCAGTTGCTGGAAGAAGTCACCGGTAAACTCCGTCGTCCGTTTGTTCAATCACAAGGTGCCGCCGCAAAAGCAATCGCCGACCTAAGACCGGCCGCATGGTGGCGTATGGACGATATGGCCGCACCGCACGTCGTGGATTCATCAGCGCATCAAGTCGATGCGGTCTATGAACCAGGCGTCGTTTTCTTCTTAGAGGGTCCGCGATCTGATGCATTCTGCGTTTGTGCCGAAACGAATCGTGCTGCTCACTTTGCTGGCGGAAGAATGAGTACTCAGTTGCCAAAGTTGAATAATTATTATTCCGTTTCACTTTGGATATGGAACGGTATGCCGAACGAAGGCCGAGACACCGCAGGTTGGTTCATTTCACGCGATCGAAATCATGGAATCAGTCCCCATGGTGATCATTTGGGAATTGGCGGGATTGGTACGACGCCGGGCAAACTGGTCTTTCAACACGGCGACGCTACCACGGCAGCGCCGCTCATTGGAAAGACAACAATCGACCGGTGGAAATGGAGTCATGTCGTCCTGGTCCGTGACGGAAGCACGGTCCGGGTGTACTTGAACGGCAATCCTGAGCCTGAAATCGCGCGAAGCAATGTTTCTGAATCACCAGTAGGACTCAAGCAATTCTACTTTGGCGGTCGCAGTGACAATGTCGATAACTGGGAAGGTCGTCTCGACGAAATCGCCGTATTTGATAGAGCTTTGTCGTACGATGAGATTCGAAAACTGGCGATGGAGTGAGGTTATAACGGCGGGACGGACTAATTTTCCAGCCTTTTTCTGACTATTTCAGCCGCTCAACGAGTACAATCTCTGCCGTGCCACAAACCTGATACGCAAGCAACATTCATTACGTTGCTTGCGCGTCGGGTTGGTGCAGTGCATCAGAGTTCGGGTAAGCCCCTGATTGATGTTGCCTCACAACCAAATTTGTGTTGTAAGTTCCTTTTGGAGAATGATCGTGAAAAAGTTTGTACCAGTGCTGATGACCGCCGGGGTCATGGCATCGTTCATGGGCTGTGCGGAGGAATCGGACCCCGTATCCGTCACTCCTCCGACACCCGCTGTGGCCCCTGTGACTGACACTACCCGAGTCGCCCAAAAAACCGCTCCGGGAAAAACGCCGGAGACAACTCCACACGAAGCCTCCGCAGACGCGATTCTGGTTTCCCTCAGTGTGCCGAATATGGTCTGAGGTGGCTGTGCCGCTTCCGTGCGAAGCGATCTGACCAAAATTGACGGCATTTCCGATATCAAAACTGATCACGAAAATCAGGTGTGCAGCTTTAGAGTCACCGACCCGACACTGGACTACAAAGCGAAACTCGATGAGTACGCTAAAACGAACAGCCACCTGAAAGGCTTTTCTATTCAGTAATCTTCGGATCGCACCCGAGGCGACCTGCGCCTCGATGTTTTCAGAAAACCCGGACCTTTTCGGTCCGGGTTTTCATCTATCCAGCGAGCAATGTTTCTGAAGAAAGCAAATCATTCAGAACCCGCTCAGTTGCCGTTGAAGGATGCAGCAGATCGGCAATGGAATCGACGATAAGATCCGGTCGATATGCGAAATCCTTCAGGTCGTCTCGACTAGTCGAACCCGACAACACCAACACCGTTCGGTAGCCAAGTTGCACGCCGCCCAGAATATCGGTATCCATTGTATCACCGATCATTGTCGTATCTGCAGCTGCCAGGCCAAGTTCCTTACGAGCCGCTCGCATCATCACGGGGCTCGGCTTGCCAACGCTGAATGCTTTGACTCCGGTTGCCTTTTCCAGCATCGCTACCACAGCGCCGCAACCGGGCCGCGTTCCCGTCTGCGTCGGGCAATTGGGATCAAGATTAGTTGCTATCAGCTTCGCGCCTTCCATGATAAGTTGAACAGCTCGCTCAACAAGTTCAAACGATAGCGTGCGCCCTTCACCAACAACAACGTAGTCCGCGTGTGAATCAACGATCGAATACCCGTTGCTGTGCAAAGCATTCATCAGACCGCTTTCGCCGATCACAAATGCCGTACCGTTGGGAAGTTGCCGTGCGAGAAATCGCGCTGTTGCCATGGCACATGTGAAGACGTGCCTTTCCTGAATCGGTATCCCCATGCGATTCATCTTCGTCGCCACATCGCGACGACTGCGTTGGCTGTTATTGGTGAGGAACAAAAACGGAACATCCTCGTCAAGCAATTTGACAATGAATTGCCGTGCTCCAGGAATGAGTTCAGAACCTCGATAGATCACACCATCCATGTCGATCAAATAACCAGCACTCATGAAATCTTTTCCCTTCTGTACGTGACTATAGCCAGCTTTTTGCAGCATTCGTCCATGGAATACTGCACGACCGATAGACCACAAAGGCAAGTCGCGTACCGATTGATAAATAAAGACAGATCCGTAATGAAATCGGCTAATCTTTATGGTTTTCGCAGTTGCTTCGTGGGGGAATGAACACCCATACGAAGACTGAACAGTGCAAGCGCGTGGTTGTAGAGACAAGGCGTGTCTGCTCAATCGATCGGCAGTCAATTCTGTGTGCTGTACAAATCCACGCGACAAAACGCCGATTCAGCTTACGCAGAGACTTCGCCGTACAACGCTTCCATCACATTTCCCTGATTCAAGTGTACAGGGCGGTTAATGCGATCATGAACAACGGAATGCGGATCAATTCCTAACGCCATGTAGACCGTGGCACCAATGTCGTCGGGAGAATACGGAGTCGATTCGGGATATGCACCGATCTCGTCAGACTGGCCGATGATTTTTCCGCCCAGCACGCCAGCACCTGCGAACAGACCTGTGAAGCATGGTCCCCAATGATCGCGACCGGAATCCTTATTAATTTTTGGCGTACGACCAAATTCGCCGAGTACCATGACCATCGTGTCGTTAAGCAATCCACTCGCATCCAAATCATCGAGCAATGCCGCGACGGCTTGATCGAGCGGCGTCAGCATGCGCCCTTTTAATGTCGTGAATATCGCCTGATGATGATCCCAATTCTGCACAGGTCCCATATTGGCCTGCACGATGGGCACACCTGCGGCAACAAGACGACGAGCCAATAACAATGATTGCCCGAAGGCATGACGGCCGTAGGTGTCTCGCACGCTGTCTGGTTCTCTTTGCAATTCAAACGCCTGGGACAGTTGACCGGATGACAGCATCGTGAACGCCAGTCGTTGATCTTCGGTCATTCGAAATGCACCTATATTAGAGGCAACGCTCGTCTGTTGATCGAGTGACTTCAGTAAACCGCGACGTTGATCAAGACGCGTTGCATCCATCCCTTGCGACAGTGTTAATGCATCGACTCGAAACTGAGGACTGTTTGGATCGCCAACGATCTGCCACGGATCATACTTCGGCCCCAAAAAACCAGAGTGTTGCCCTGGCCACGTGAGCGGTGCAGACATCAGGAAGGTTGGCAAATTCACACCACTCGGGATTCCATCGCTGCGAGGTCGCAGGTACTCGCAACCGGCCGAATAGTTCGGCCAGTCATCGCGCGACGCCACTTTGTCAAAGAATGCTCCCGGCTGCACATGTCCTGTCAGCACATGATGCGTGGACATCAGATGATTATTATCTTTGTGCGACAGACTTCGCACAAGTGCGTACTTGTGAGCCCGCGCGGCAAGGCGCGGCAGATGTTCACAAATCTGAGTTCCCGTGACAGATGTTTCGATCGGATTAAACTCGCCACGAATTTCTAACGGCGCGTTCCATTTCATATCGAACGTGTCGTGATGACTGATAGCCCCGGTACACCAGACAATGATCAACGACTTCGCTCGCGGCGCAGGAACTGCAGGAGATGCAGGAGATGATTCCGCTGCGGCGCGTTTCGCTGCCAGAGAATTCAGCCCCAGTCCCATCAACCCCGAATATCCGACCTGCAACATATGCCGCCGGGATGCTGATTGGACGTAATTCAGCGGCGACTTTGCGGAATGGAGCGACATGAATGATTCACCCAGTTTGAGGAGCAACTGATATTAAGAATGGCCTGCAGAAAATCATGTCATTGCCGGCGACAAATCTGCCACCGGGGGATTCCGGCGGAGCAGGGCGGCGATGCCTTCGATGAGCATGAGCGCTGCAAGGATCAACAACGTAACGGCAATCCATGCAACGGGATCGGTACTGCCTCCTTTGGCGAATTGCTGTTTCACAATCGTCACCAACGCCCAAGAACTCATGGCATACATGAAGACGGCAGGAATCCCCGTGACAAAGAAAACCCAAATCGCCTGCCTAGTTCGCCACAACCAGACCGTTACCCCCAGCAATGTCAATGCCGCGAGAAGCTGATTGCTGGCACCAAAGAGACTCCAAAACGTTCTCCAAACCGGAACGACATTATTGTTGGCATCTACAGTCCTACCCATTACAAAGAAGATGGGCACACCGGCAGTAAGCAGCGTGCCGAACCATCGTCCACCAGTTGACTTCCAGCCGGTCAATTCCTGGAGAATAAAACGCCCAAGGCGAGTACACACGTCCAACGTGTCGTAAACAAATGTATTGAAGGCCATCAAAGCGAACGCGACGCCGATGGCTCGCGAAATTCCGAGTCCCTGCAAGAACGCTCCGATTCCATTTGCGTAAATAAAGTTTGGATTCGGTTTGTCAATCAGTGGCGACCCGATCGGAAGCATCATCACGCAGCACAGTGACACTATCGCGACCATGGCTTCGAGCAACATCGCTCCATAACCAATCGCGCGAGCACTTCCTTCTGTTCGCAGTTGCCTGGATGTGGTGCCCGAACAAATCAGCGAGTGAAATCCCGAACATGCTCCACAGGCAATCGTAATAAACAGCATCGGAAAAATGCCGCCCTGAATCGGATGAACCCAGCCCGTAAATTTTGGCTGCTGTATCTCCTGACCGCCCATCAGAATCCCCAACGCGCCAGCGCCAAGTGCTGCATACAGAAAATATCCTCCCAGCTGACCTCGCGGCTGAAGCAGCAGCCACATCGGAGCGACCGATGCAATTGCACAGTACAGCAACAGGAAAATATCCCAGCTTCGAACGGCGTACAACGCGGAATCTGCCGGAGACAGATTCGGCATCATATTGCGAATCACCACATCAAGATTGAAGGGGATGTATGGCCCGATCCAGATCGCAACTCCAACTAACGGCAGAAAAATCCAGGTGGCCGCATTCATCGTCAGTTTTCCGGTCTTCACCAGCCACCCCATGATGAGTGGCAGCACCAGATACAGCAACGACGATGTCGCTACACTGCCTGATTCAATCAAACTCGTCGCGGCCGTATCTTCGTCAGCATCAGCGATTGAGGCATACGTCTTGCCAGATTCAAGATCCATCGCACCAACGAACATCGTGGCCGTGATGTCAGTAAACGCGACAACGATGTAGACAAGAGCCAGCCATACGAACGCCAGAAACAACAGATAAGCTCGCCCGCTGATATGGATTCGCACGACCTCAATAATGGATGATGCCCTATGGCGAATCGACGCCACCAATGCACCAAAGTCGTGAACTCCCCCGATCAAAATTGAACCGACAAGTATCCAGATTAACGCTGGCAGCCAGCCGAAGAAAACTCCGGCCAGAATCGGTCCGACGATCGGCCCGGCAGCTGCGATCGCGGAAAAATGCTGACTCAACAATGGCCCTGTTTCGCAGGGAACGTAGTCCACGTCGTCTCGCATTGTGACAGCGGGCGTCGGCGTTTTGTCGTCCAGTTGGAACATGCGTGCAAGCCATCGACCATACGTAAAGTAGGCGATGGTGAGGATGACAGCAGACGATAAAACGATCGTGAGCATTTCCATGTGCAACGGACTCCGGTAAAAAATCGGTGAGGTCCGGTAGTCTAACTAACGGCGGGGGCTGCGTGTAGGATAAAAGGGATACCGCAATCCTGAGCACAAACGACCAATGCCTCGGAGGGCTGACGCCCGGCCGCTCTCCTTATCACGTTATGGAATACGTAAATCCACAGGCAGCAATTGTTGATCGCGGTTGATTGTCAGGGCTACGCGTTCGCCGCTGCGAAAAGTCGCGAGTTGCTGTTGGAAATCAGTGACGCTTGTAATTACGGCATCGTTGACGAGCACAATCAAATCTCCTCGCTGGAGACCCGCTTTCGCGACAATGGAATCTTTTGAAACGCCGTCGATCCATGCTGGAGTTCGTTCGACGACATTTGGCAACATCGTAAGACCGAAGCGTGCCGTGAGGTCTTGATCAGAAATCATGGCAAGATTTGCGTCAGCGTCCTTTGGGCGTGAATCTACTTTCTTGCCGGCCAGCAGCGCTTCAATGACCGGCTTCAGCGTCGTCAGCGGCACAGCATAATTCACCCATGTGCGACTGGCAGAATGACGAATTTCTCTGCCGATTAACCCAATTGGAGTTCCCTGTGTGTCGGTCAACAAACCTCCGGCAGCACCAGAATTATTGGTAATTGCATCAATCAACCACACTGGCGATTTAAGCGGAAACTTCCAACGCCCTTGTGTCGCTTCGAGTGGAATCCTGGCGGCGATCACGCCATGCACGATCGACACAGGCTCATTGCCGGTCGCCACGTGAAACATGTTGCTGAAGGCCAACACCGGAGTTCCCGGGGAAGAATCGATGATCTTCGTCAGATCGATATGCGAAAATGAATCACCCGGTTCTGAACGCAATTTGAGTAGCGCCAGATCATGCTCTCCGCTCGTGCCGACGATATCGACGCTGAACTTTCGACCGTCAGCGGTGATGGCGGTCAGAAATCCGGTGCTGATGAGGTGATTCCAGACCGTAATGAAATGGCCTTCAGCAGAAACCAACGTGCCACTTCCGTAGGAATCCAGATTGCCGCTGCCAGCACCGAATAATTTGACGATTGTTTGTTGCCGCGAGTTCAGGACATCGGAGGTTGATTGAAAATCGGACCGTGCGACATAACAGTTGGCGGACGCAACGAGTAACAGAA
>JAYVNW010000017.1:0-8515 GCA_043758225.1 Candidatus Kuenenia sp.
AGCGTGCAGTCCGACGTCGTAATTGCGTTTGCGAAGGCGGTAGAACGAATTCAAGCCGCCAATCGTGGTGTGCCGCTCAAGAATCAGAACATTCTTTTCGTAATACGCCAGACGCACGCCGGCCGACAAGCCGGACATTCCAGCACCGATAATGACGGTGTCATAACGCACAGCAGTGACCTCGGAATTTCAGGCATCAAACGATCGTTACGCGCCGACCGCAACATCTTTCAATCGCGGCAGCAAGTATCCAACGGTCCCTGCCATCGTGTTGAGATTCGGATAGTCTTCCTCTGGAATCTGGATGCGGTACATTTTCCGCAGTTCCATGACGATATCCAGGAAATCCATGCTATCCAGTTCCATCTGTTCGCGGAACGGGCGAGCGTCGTCAAGATCGGTGAGATCCTCATCCGGAGCAATTCGCTCCAGAATCTCCAGAATCACCTGCCGAATCTGATCTGACGTCATTAATCCACCCTCTCGCTATTTATGCAGAACTGGAAGTCGGAAAGGTCTCCAGACCCGTCCAGAGATTCCCGCGTGGACAGGAATAAAATCCCATCCTGTTCAACCTTCGAATTTTCTGATGATTACAACAGAATTGATCCCAAGCATACCGAACGAATTGTTCAGAATGCAGCGTACCTGACCCAATTCTCGTGGTTGATTGATAACGAGATTTGACAGGTTGCACCGAGGGTCTAAATCATCCAGATTTATTGTAGCGTGAGCAATCCCATCGTCAAATGACGGCAAATTTCCCAGCATTTCCAACGCGCCAGCAGCACCCATCGCGTGCCCGATGAAACTCTTAGTGTTATTGATGACTGTTTTGCTGTCGGAAAAGATCCGTCGCAAGGCCGATGCTTCTTCGATATCGCCCTGTTCAGTCGCCGTGGCGTGGCTGCTTACGATATCGACGTCGTCCGCCGTGATTTTGGCTCGCTTCATTGCCAGTTGGATACATTCCGCCTGGCGGTTAGCGTCCGGAAGTACGAAATCTCGTGCGTCAGAATTCATCGCATACCCAATGATCTCCGCGTAAATCGTCGCGCCGCGGGCCAAAGCATCGGGAAGGCGCTCGACGGTGCAGATTCCACCACCTTCAGCAACGACGATGCCGTTGCGATTTACGTCAAACGGACGGCAGGCTTTTTTTGGATCTTCGTGAGTAGCCAAGGCCCCCTGTGCGGCGAAACTGGCAAAGATCCCAAATGTATGGATGCTTTCAGAAACACCACCGGCGATTGCGATATCGACTTCGTCCAGACGCAGCATTTGGGCCGCTTGAATGAATCCAGCATTCCCAGCGGCACACGCCGCACCAAGGGTCAAATGAGGCCCTGTAATCCCCATATTCAGCGTGACTTCGCCTGCTGCATTGTTTGCTACTGTGCGAGGATTGTGATGATGGGACCAGACTTTGGTGTCGTATTGAAATTTTGAGATCTCATAGATCTCGTTTTCGGTTTCGACGTTTCCGTGCTCTGTGATACCAATGTAAACACCGACTCGCTCACGCGCGACGTTTGGCCAGTCAAGGCCTGAGTTCCTGACAGCTTCATTGGCGCAGTAAACAGCGATTGAGCCTGCTCGAGTCCCGCGTCGGATATCTTTTTTCTTCTGATATCTGAGTTCGTCAAAATTGCATACGCCAGCGAGCACAGGGCCCATGTAGCGGGTCGCATAGTTGACTACACCGGACACTCCCTCCAAAAGATTCTGACGGAATTCCGTCAGACTGTTTCCATTGGGGGAAGTCAGTCCAATCCCGGTGATGACTATTCGATCCTGATCCGACAAGAGAAGACCTCAACGCCTATCGCAGCTGTTTTCAAACGCCGTTCGATCCCTTCGAAAGCGGCTTGTTTTATGGCAGAACCGGCCAGACTTACGCAATTCAAAAGGGTTCTGGAAAGGGCCAGCAGGGTATCGGGATGCCGAATCAGTGACAAGTCCCAGCCAAAATGAGTCGCCGTTCGCTTCCGGCCGGGAATTCTGGACGCTTTTGCGGTGGAAACAATGTCAAAACAGTTTCCTTCAGTGGAAGCCCCAGTTGAGATCCAATCTAAATGTAAACTCGGCGTTGTCCCTCGGAAGCAGAAAATTGCTCACATTACCTTCGCTCCAAGGGCTAATCGCTTTACCTCCCGTACGTATTTGCATTGAATGTGTGGGCACCGCAATTCGAACAGAGATTTGCAGGGAATTTACCACTTCAGAATGACTTTTCCTGACTGGCCGGATTTCATCGCCTCAAAGCCCATTTCGAATTCAGTATAGTGCAGGCGGTGCGTGATCACGGGACTGATATCCAGCCCGCTCTGCAACATCACGGTCATCTTGTACCACGTTTCATACATTTCGCGGCCATAGATGCCATGAATGGTCAACATGTTGAAGACAACCAGATTCCAGTCGATCGAAATGTCTTCTGACGGAATGCCCAGCATTGCAATCTTACCGCCATGCGCCATGTTCTTCAACATGTCGCGAAACGCGGATGGATTTCCAGACATCTCCAGACCTACGTCGAATCCCTCAGACATACCCAATTCGCGCTGGACATCTTCGAGTGATTCAGATTTTACATTCACGACGCGGGTCGCCCCCATCTTCCGGGCGAGTTCCAGACGCCATGGATTCACGTCGGTGACAACGACAAATCGAGCACCGGCGTGGCGAACAACGGCAGCGGCCATAAGCCCGATCGGGCCGGCACCGGTAATGAGCACATCTTCACCAAGAACAGGGAATGCCAACGCAGTGTGGACTGCATTGCCAAACGGATCAAAGATTGACGCAATGTCGCGGTCGATTGATTCGTGATGATGCCAGACGTTGGTCATTGGCAGAGCGATGTATTCTGCAAATGCGCCGGGGCGATTGACGCCGATCCCCTGTGTCTTCGCGCACAGATGTCGCCGACCTGCAAGGCAGTTGCGACAGCGACCGCAGACGACGTGGCCCTCGCCACTCACGATTTCTCCCGGATGAAAGTCGGTGACGTTTGTTCCGACATAAATAACTTCTCCAACGAATTCGTGCCCTACTACCATCGGCACAGGAATCGTTTTTTGAGCCCAAGCGTCCCATTCATGGATATGAACGTCGGTTCCGCAAATTCCTGTTCGATCAATCTTGATCAAAACATCATTGAGCCCCACTGTTGGTTCTGGAACATTTTCCAGCCAAAGCCCTTTTTGGGCGTGTCGCTTCACTAAAGCTTTCAAGTTGACGTCCTGTAATGACAAATACGTTTGGAGACTGGTGGCTGCAGAATATCAATTGCCGTTAGTTGGCAATATAGAAAGCCCGATTGTTACTGAACGTGGCTATGCCGTTGGCGAATCGTCGATGCCGTCTTACGCATCGCACGTTCACAGGCGTCCGTCACTGCAATTCTGTACCGATCATTCTGTCGTCGAGCGAGCACTGGAGAATGAAACATTATTGTTTCAAACACTTCGACGCTGTTTGTCGCTGAGACATTCGATTCAACCTTTTGCACGGGTTCCACGGGCGACAGTTTACGAAGACGAATGCGACGAAAATGGACGACAGAACCTTCACTTTGCAAGGCGATGCTGCCAGAAGAAGGTTTGGCACCGCTGACTTCTCCAGCCTTCTTGCTGTTGACTTCGACACTCAATCGCCCACCGCGGCTCACGATTTTCCCCTCATTCCAAACATTGACAGGGCGAGCAAGATCGGGTTCCGCTTCACTTGTATGATCGCTCATCGCGTCGCCGCTTGGAAACACACTGCCGGCTTTGGGCTGATGCAGTTGCACCTGCATTGATGTTGGCCAGATTCTTGGTTCATCCTGAGTGTAGACAAGGACGCCACTGTTGCCGTCAGCATCTTTCGGATATTTCCACTCGAGTGTGAGCTCAAATTCTGAACAGGATTCTGTTGTATACAAAAAGCCTTTCGGCTCGCCTGAACACACCAATATGATTTCCTGGTCATCTCCACTGCCTTCGCGAATCACCTTCCAAACCGGAGCGTCTGCCATCGGTGGCGACGAACTAAATACCCGCCAGTTTTTGGTCAGATCTTCAGTCAGTAAATCGATTGCTTCTGCTTTGTGCTCATCTAAAGTCGCAGCATTCTTGCCAACTTCCAGCTTCTTGTCCTCAGCAGCTTTCGGGGCTTGCTCAACATTTGTCGCTGGTTGCTGCGCGAACACTGCGTCGAATGGCCAAATCAGCAAGAGCCCTGCCAAAGTCAACGCGCCAACCCTGCAGCAATCCCTGCGCAACCAGGCGTTCGACATCCACAAAGAGGCATTTGAGTTAGGCTGATTGGTATAAGGCCCCTGAAACACCCGAGGTCCCCTTGATAATTACGTGGCTGCAATGAGTCAAGTTTTGGTGCGGCACAATTGCGAACTTAGCTGGACGTGACTTTCAACAATATGCAGAGCGATGCTCAATGAAAAGGTTTTTTCGGTCCATTAGTGTGCATCGAACTGGTCAGCTGTGCTGCCAGCTCGACCCCGATTGATCTTCCCGTACGACACTACACATCGGATCTTCGGTGTTGTCAATGCTGCAAGGCGTTTGATCACTCCAGAGATGCAGAGTTTGTCTGCCTTTGACCGCGTAACATTGTTAACGGGCAAGTGAGCTTTCCGTCGTTCGGGCAGTTTTGAGCTGCATCCGGGCGTGAACTTTATCCCAGGCTGATGCCAGTGAATCCCATTGAGCTCAAAAAGCCGAATCTGCCGAGATGTGGTACACCGGTTGCATACCGTTCACGCAGGGATTGATGATTTTACGGTTCCGCTTGAGATGTTGCACGATGGCAACTTATTTTAGCCAGCTAAAGTACAGGAGAAAATAAGGACCGACTGTTCCGCTTTCGCAATACGAACAGTTCGGAGTTGTACCTGTTAATGAACACGCGCAAGTAGCGCCGTGTATTGACTAATTTACATCATGAATTTCTGTGCTATCGGGACAAAAAAAGTTCACGAGCTGTAAATCCATGCGCAGTAACATATTATGCATTGTTTTGCGCTGAACTCCAACGCTTCCGCAGCCCAATGGCACGAAGATCGCCAATGGAGAATGTAACGGAGAGAAATTATTCTCCCGTAAAATCTCTCTCGCGAAAAATTGAAGGAGTTCACATGTCAAAGCTGTCTCTGTGGAACGATGAATCTGGTGTTATTCTGTCTGCCGAAATCGTGCTCCTCGGTACGATCCTGGTGTTGGGTATGATCGTTGGCCTGGTTGAACTGCAATGCACAGTCGTCGCTGAATTAAGCGACCTGTCAAGCGCCTTTGGAAATCTTGACCAGTCATACAAAACCTCCGGATTCTCCAGTTTTAAGAGCAGCGGCCAATTGAAATCCCGCACCAACGGTGCCTCTTATTCTGACGTCGCGGATACCTGCGATTGCGACGAAAACATGAGCATCGTATGCAACGACCCAGGCGAAATTCGTAAATAATTCAATGCGGCCATGAATCACAGTCCTGAATCAGTTGAGTTACAACGCCGAATGTAGTGAGAGAGCGTGGGTGAGCGAGAGCGACAATGATGGTCACTCTCGACTCACCGCTTCTCTACTTGTGTATATGACCGTTTGCGACGAAACTGCGGACCGAACGAACCGCAGGCAGCAATATGGCGATCAAAATCGTGAACACAGCGATGCTGATCATCAGCTCAAGAACTGTAAATCCACGCCGTCCATGTCGCTTCATCTGACAACGTCCTGCGGCGAGTCCTTAAGCCGCATCTGTGATCCACCACACTCGATCCCATTATATGTATCGGATGCGTTTTCGGATGTCCGTGTTAATGCTTTGGTAGCGGTTACGAACGCTTCCAGAACTGAACATCTGTGTGCGAATAGATTCGACGTCATCCGCACCTATTGCATTCGCAAAGATTGGATGCAGATACTCAATTCCAGTCGGGGACAACAACATTCTTCGGGCATCGTAAAATGAAGGATGAACCGAACGAGGATGGATTTCCCCATGTTGATCGCGAAGCTTGTTCGCAGAAATTGAACTCACACGAAACCCCGATGCACGTTCATACTGCAACGTCGCAATCTCATTTGATTCCCCGGAAACGAGCAAATCAACAGCTTTTCCACCAAGCTGTGATGCGTAGAAGCGATCGAACAGAATAGGACGTCCACCGCGCTGCGTGTGGCCGATCTTACGATTGAACATCGGCGATGATGCAGGCTCAAACGCCTGCATTTCAGTGAAGAGCTTTTTGTCCAGCGACTTGCTGAGCATCTCACCGATGGCATCCGCCGCCCCACTGTATCGCACATTTCCCGCAGGGTCGAACGTCGGTATCGTGGCACCAAGTTCCTTGCCATCCGCATCACGAATACCTTCGCCAACGACGATGACGGCGTGCTGCTGCAGGTCGTACAACTGAACAACTCTGGCTGTCAATCGTTCAAGATCCAGGGGGATTTCCGGAATCAGAATAATATCCGGCTGAGCATACGCTGCTCCAAGGGCGATGTATCCGGACTGACGCCCCATGACTTCTACGATCGCGATCCGACGATGGCTTTCCGCCGTAGTTCGCAGTCGTTCAATTGACTGAGCAACAACAAAGACAGCCGTCGCGTAGCCAGGAGTTGCATAATTTACGATATCGTCAAGCTCGATCGCATCACGGGACCGTTGAAGTACTCCGGTGAATCCGATGCCTGAGGCCGCAGGAGTGCGAATCCATTCATTGGCTTCGTCGAGATAATTCAGCCCCAAATCGTTGTCAATAGTTTTCGGTGCCAATACGCAGGGGAGAATTTCAGCGATGGGCTGCATGCCATTGATCGTGCCGTCGCCGCCGATGCAGATCAATCCGTCCAGCTTTAAGCGCCGAACATGGGCCGCGACGAGTGCAAGTCGATCATGGTGAGTTCCATCCAGATAGGTTCGCGACGACCCCAGCAGCGTGCCGCCTTTGGTCGGGTCCAATTCCGGAATGGAGGTAAACAGCGGATTGAGATGCACATGAGGAGCTCTGGAATCCAGAAGTCCCGCGTAGCCTCGCTGCAATCCCACGATTTCTATTTTGAGTGCATTTGCGCGTTCCACGGCACCATAGATTGTGGCATTCAGAGCCGGCGTGTCCCCGCCGGCCGTGAGAATCCCAATTCGCTTCATAAATTTTCCGTCTCTGGTGATTCGACGAATAAGAGCCGTCAGGCCGGGAGTGTCCGACGGGATTCTAACTGTGCTCGAATTTCATTGGAACGGGAATCCGCAGCCAGCGCCATCAAACAGCAGATCCATGACTCTTTTCCATTCGGCCATGATGACAAGCGTCTCTTCGACCCGATCTCGGCATTGCTGCATTCTGGCTTCGTTCGTATCACGAATCACCTGAATAATGTTATTCACCTGCTTCGCAACTCGCCGACCTTCCGTCCCAAGTTCTCTGACACGTAAATTGTGTTCTTCCTCGAGCTTGAGTAAGACCTGTTCGAATTCTACGCGTCGGCGGTCCGGCTTGCGAAGGACGCAATAGTGTCCGAGTAAGGCTGTGATTACGTCTTTCTTTTCCTGATCGAGGCGAGTGTTCTTGACGGACTGCCAAGCCATTCGCACCTGCAACCACGCCATTGCAAGGTTTGACGGTGAGATCAAGGCAGACTCATTCATGGGGCATTCTTTTGCTTAATAAAGTCGAGTTTCTCATGGGCAGGTTTAGCATCATAGTGTTTATTTAAGCAGCCTGTGAGCCACTTCAAAGCCGTGGATTATGGTGTATACTCACTTCCCAATGCCAGGATGGAGTCTGAGGCAGTTGCGTAGAGGCGCGCTGGTCCTATAATTCCTGGCATACTGTTTTCAAAGCCAGATGCTGCGCTTTGAACACTTCAACAGCAAGGCCGCGCGACCGAGGGTCGATTCAAATGTTGGAATGGTTCCGAAATGTCTGGATGTCGGTATCAACGGTACTTCAGGGCATGTACGTCACTCTGTTGACTATGTTGAAGACGTATAACCGACGGACATTTACTGAAGTCTACGAATACCCGGAGGTGCCGCTCAAAGTGAAGCCTCGCTACCGTGGCTTTCACCGGTTTGACTTGACCACATGTATTGGCTGCGATAAATGCGCTGTGGCCTGCCCGGTTGACTGTATCTACATTGATAAGGAAAAGAGCCCCGTTGGTAAAGGCTTCCGGCTAAACGGCTACACGATTGACTATACAAAATGCATGTTCTGCGCACTTTGTGTGGATCCGTGTCCAGTGGATTGCATCTTTATGGGCTCCGTGCATGACCTAAGTTGCTACAGTCGTGATGGATGTATTGTTGACTACGCAAAACTTCCTTTGGAGATTGCGTGGGGGCGAGCATCTTTAAACCCTACAGTAGTTTCAGAATCTAAAGTTCTGCATCAACCTGTTTGGGTGAAGGGTGAACCAAGTCCGTTCGAGTTTGCCGGGTCAGAGAAATAGTTGTTGCGTTTGACTGCAGGCTGAGTAGCTGACAGGATGGTTGGCTGGCAGAGT
>JAYVNW010000018.1:0-4952 GCA_043758225.1 Candidatus Kuenenia sp.
TTCTGGAAGCAGTCGTTGCAGTTTTCAGAGAGCTATCGCGTCAACATTCTGGTCAACGCATTGCAAGTTTGGCCCCCCGCTGAAGCATTAGAAGAGTTCGCCCCCATTGAATACGGGGCCACTGTGCGGGCGGCGATGGCAAAACCAAGTCCCGAACTCGAGGCAGGGCTCTGGAAATTGGCCGTTGCACAATGGCCGGAAGTTGCAAACACCCCAACGATCGATCAGCGAATTCAGCGAGCAAACTACTTGTTGCGATGCGAAACCAACGAATCCGCAATCAAATGGATTGATGACTGCCTGCTGGAGTTTCCGGAAATACTGGAACTTCGACACATGCGTGCAGACATTTTGGAAAAACAGGGAAAACGGGAAGAAGCGATCGCAGAATGGGTAAGATACGAATACTTCAATCCCAAAAGCTCATTACCCGCTGTGTCCATCAAAAGGTTGATCGATGCCAAAAATCGATTGTGATTTTTAGCGGGCTCCCGAAACCAATGAGAATTTCAGTGCGATCGTCTTTGCCTGAACTCTTTGAATTGCAACAGTTTTCTGGAATTCTAACTTGTTTTTCATATTAAATATCCAGGAATTACAATCTGGGTAACGCTGCATAACTGCAACAAACTGTTCAAATCTTCTCAGACTGAGTGCTCACGCTCAGCCTTGCAAAGAGTCTATGAAATTTGCAGAGGCTCATGGAAAAACCAACGTTCGGAGTGCACAATGTGACATGTTGCAAAATGCCGTGAATACCGTCAGTAGCGACGGATTCTGACGTTAGCTTGTCGACTTGCTATTTTTGAACACCCGATCGGCCAACAGGTGTTTCAGCAGATTGATGATCTCAATGTCTATCAGACTCCAAAAGTCTGTCGGCTTTTCGGAGCAAATTCGAACGGAGTTTCAGAGGAAAATCAAAGATGGCTTCAACAGGACTTCCAAGCATGTATGGCTCCGGCGCTTCGCCCGCAGCGGCTGAGGATCACGAAGCAGGATTGGATGTTTGGGGCTTTCTAAGACGAAGAAAGTCATTCATCATTGTACTTGCGTTGTTGGGATGCGGAATTGGCTACATGATGTTCCAACGTCAGATCCCAATCTATCGGTCGTCGGCATTGGCGCAGGTGATTCATAAAAGCTCCGACCGTCAAATAGCGATGCTGGTTTCAGAGCGTGACTTGACAGATGCGACGTTCGAAATCACAAGTGAAGGATTGCTGAAGCCTGCGATCGAAAAACATCGACTCGGTGAACTTTCGTTGCTGCGTGGGCTGTCGACTGATGCTGCAGTGTTGAGGATTGCGGGCATGACTAAGGTCAAGCCCATATCCAGCAACAGAATCGTCGAAATCGCAGTCGAGGGTTCACGCGCTGAAGAGATCCCGCAGATCGCGAATGCAATTGCCGAAGAGTACATAAACCGGCAAAGAGACAATTATAAGGATGCAGGCGTTGAATTAGATGCAGCATTGACACGGCAGCGAGAAGAATTACATGCAGAACTGAAATTAAAGGAAAAGGAATATGATGAATTCCGCGACCGTTCTGGCTTGATGAGCGATGGGAAGAATCCGTATCGTGAACGGCAACAGGCGTTTTTGTCAAAACTTGGAACACTGACCCTTGAAGAGACTTCGCTCAATGCCGAACTGAAAACACTGGAAGGAGCACTGCGCGCCGGCGGTTCGCGCGAAGCAATTCTGATGGCGATTGGCAAACTGAGCGACAGCACCTCACTTGCACATGTCGCGTCTCAGTCTCTCTCCGACGCCACAAACGGGCGAAGTGTCGATGAGCAAATTGTAACACTTTTGCTCGAGCAGAAAGAATTAGAAACAACGTATGGCAAAGATCACCCGAAAGTGACCGCTATGCAGCGTAGAATTGAGTTCACTCGCCAACTGCTGCAACAAATAGTCGACACCAAAACAACGCTGTCAGAACAAGTTCCACAAGATTCTGTGAAAACTGTTGATCAGCCAGATTTTATCGCCATCTATTTGCAGTCTTTGCGACAACAACTGCAGACAATGGAAGCCGAACGTCAGGCGCTGGAAACGCAGGCTGCAGAAGCAGAACGCATGGCCCGAGCACTCGCAAATGACGAAAACGAAGAACGCAGCAGACGAAGTGAAATGGATCGGCTGACAAAACTGTTTGATGCAGCATCCACAAATGTAACCGAAAGAAAAGTCAATGTCGATATGGGCGGCGTCAAAGCTCTGGTCCTGCAGCCTGCGCGGCACGGTAATCTCATCTTTCCAAGCCTCAGCACGTTTCTGTCAATGGGTGCCTTCATGGGGGGCTTCATAGGACTTGTCCTTGGATATCTCGTCGAAATGGCCGACAAAAGCTTCCGCAAGCCCGAAGACGTAATTCGCGAATTCGGCATACCGATCATCGGTCATATTCCATTCTTTACTGAAGCACGCCTTAAAGTGGCGACAACGGAAAGTAAACTGGACAGGACGGCTGTCTGCGCTCACTTGCCAAGGTCTCGCCCCGCAGAAGCTTACCGATCAGTACGTACAGCGATTTGTTTCGGTGCACTGGGTAGTTCACACCGAGTAATCCAGGTAAGCAGCCCAGCGGCTGGAGATGGAAAATCGACGCTGGCATTGAATCTGTCGATCTCACTGGCAATGTCAGGTAAACGTACAATACTCATCGAAAGCGACTTCCGCCGACCCAAAGTCCATAAGTTAACGGGTGTCGATAATAAGCGAGGTATCGTGGATGTCCTTCGCGGCGAATCGGAATTGGCCGATGCGGTACAAGCGACCTCGGTTGATTCATTCTTTGTGCTCCCGTGCGGCAATCGCCCTAAAGATCCCGCAGAATTGTTGTCCCGACCGGAATACGAGCATTTGCTTGAGGTTCTTCGACAACAATATGACTATGTCATCATTGATACGCCGCCGGTGTTGGCTGTATCGGATCCGATCAGCGTCGCCCCGCGTGTCGATGGCGTGTTAATGGCGATGCGACTCAGTCGCCATACACGTGATCTCGGACGCCGAACGCTGGAACAGCTTCGAGATGTGGGTGCAACCGTATCGGGCATCGTCATCAACGGTGTCGAAGAGTCTGACGCATATGGTTACGGAACTTACCGGTACTCAGACGAACAATACTATTACAAAAACCACGACTATCGATACGGCAACTACGGAAAGGCAAAGGAAGACTACTATTCGGATGATCACGCGGAGTTGAAAGACTCAGCTATCGTCCTGAAGAATGAATCTCATTAACCAGATGTTGGCCTAAGCCAAATTTATCATTCCCGTCGCCATAACGAACGGTGCCTCAGGCGCCAAATGTTTTGCCGACGGGTTGTTTTTACCGGCCGGAATGCTGCTTCATTCCAAATAAACAAATCTTTTCACTGCCTGGCGTGTGCAAAATATGAAACCTTCCGCAATGGAAGCCATAAGGTACGCTCTCACTGCGAGTGTCACCGACGGGGACGAAGTCCAGGCAGAACAAGTCAAACCTTCTGTTTTGTTCCTCAACCGATCCTATTGGCCGGACGTGGAAGCCACGGGCCAATTGCTCACAGCATTGTGTGAAGGTTTAGCCAGCGACTTTCAAGTGAGCGTGCTGGCCGGGCAGCCCAACGCAATTGTTGACAAACTTGAAGTTGAAGACTGGAATTCGGCGAGCGTCAGAAATGGTGTTGGCATCAACCGCGTCAATCACACAAGCTTTCCGAAGCGAAATCTTCTGGGCAAAGGATTGAATTTTCTGTCGTTTGCGCGCTCCGCCAGAGCAGCGCTGCGAAACATCACACCGCCGGATGTCGTCGTCTTTGAAACTGATCCCTTTCTGCTGGCGTTTGAAGCAGATCGCCTCAAAAAACGCACGAATTGTCGGATGGTCGGATATCTGCAGGATATCTATCCGGACGTGGCGGTCGCACTGGAGAAAGTTGGCAACAACTGGGCCATCCGCCGTTTGCGAAAGTCATTGTTTGACATCTACCGTCGCTGTGATCGCATGGTTGTGCTGAGTCAGGATATGGCGGCACTTCTTATCGACAACGGTGTTGCCTCAGACCGAATCTCGGTTGTCCCGAATTGGGCCGATACAGAAAAAATTGGACCGACCAGTGGAGTCAATCGGTTTCGCGAACATCAACAACTTGGCGAGCGATTCGTCGCCATGTACTCGGGTAACCTGGGACTCACCCAACGCCTCGAAGAATTCGTAGCGGCCGCAGAACTGCTGAAAGAACGCACTGACATCCTGTTCTGCTTTGTTGGCCGAGGGTCTCAGGAAATGGCTCTGCGTAAACTTGTTGAAACACGCCGCTTAACAAATATTAGATTTATTGACTACCAGCCTCAGGCAGAACTTACACACAGTTTGACGGCGGCAAATCTTCATCTGGTGCCACTGACAAGAGAACTCACTCGCTGCTTGATGCCAAGTAAGCTCTACGGAATTCTGGCCGCCGGCAGACCTTACCTGACGAACGCTCCAACAGGTTCTGAATTGCATACGATCAGCATCAACCATAAAGTGGGCCTCACCGTTGAACCAGAATCCGTACAAGCCATCGCCGATCAAATCCTATGGGCTGCAGATCATCCCGCAGAACTGGAAATCATGGGACAAAACGCTCGACGACTGGCGGAATTTGAATACACACAGCACCGATCAATCGGAAAATTCCGAGAAGTACTTGAACAGGTCCTTGCAAGTCCAACGATCCACCGCTGACCCCGCGCTCTTGTTTTTCTGACAACTGAAAACTAACAACACACTGTGATCTCAACCACATCATCAATCTACGTTGCCGGCCATCGAGGCATGGTTGGAGCTGCTGTTGTCAGAAAGTTGCAAGCTCAGGGATTTCACAACCTGTTGATCAGAACTCGCGACCAACTGAACCTGACACGTCAGGCCGACGTCGATCAATTTTTCGCAGAACAACGACCTGA
>JAYVNW010000019.1:0-1915 GCA_043758225.1 Candidatus Kuenenia sp.
GCGTCTGCAGCCAACGCGGATCGCCTAATCGCGAATTCAGGTCGCATGAAGTTTCGCCGTCCGACCGGGACGATTCATTGTTCCGGAATCACGGCCGCCGGAGACATCGCCTGCACGACAACGACCAGCGGCTTGGCATTTAAAATTCCAGGGCGTGTCGGTGATTCACCGATTATTGGTGCCGGATTGTACTGCGACAATGAAGTGGGTTCGTGCGGCAGTACCGGTCGCGGCGAAGCGAATCTGCAGAACATGAGTTCGTTTGCTGCCGTTGAATTGATGCGCCAGGGCGCTTCACCTGAAGAAGCCGGAATGGAAATCATGCGTCGTGTGGCAAAGACCACAGAACCTCGCCTTCGCGACAAAGAGGGCAAACCGGATTATGATTTGAATCTCTACCTGTTGGCAAAAGACGGTCGCCATGCTGGTGTGACGATGTGGGGGCCGAAACAATTTTCCGTCACGGACGAAAACGGCACGCGGCTTGAAGAGAGCAAAGCTCTTTACAATCGGCCACATTGATCGAGGCACGATCAATTCCTTTGAACTCACAAACCTAGCCGAATTCGTGAGAATTCGGTGGAGTAGCTGAGCTCTTACGAGTTCAGCTACGGTTTTGCTTCGGCGAGCGGGGGATGTCAACCCGCTGATACAAGTCGCGAGCGAATGCAAACAGCGGAACTCACGTCCCCCGCTCGCCGTTGGGATGGATTGAAGCTTGCAAAAAGGATCTACACGTGACTTTACCACCACATACGTTGATCCACAAAAAAACATGGCGACTACGGCCGCTCACGATGATTTTTGCGTTGCTGTGCTGCCGATCGGCGGCCGCTCAGTCGCTGGATGAGCTGTTGAGGCAAACTCCGGTGGCAGACTTGGTGTCGCAGGCGAAAGTGGATGGCGATGCGACTCGTGGGGCGGTCGTGTTTTTCCAGCAGCAGATGGCGTGTTCGAAATGCCATTCGGCAGGAGGCAGCTTGCCTGCTTCACTGGGCCCTGATCTGGCAACGCTGGCAAAAGACACGACTGACGAGTCGCTGATTGAATCGGTGCTGTTGCCGTCGAAGGTGATTCGCAAGGGCTTTGAGTCTGTGACGCTGGTGACTGGCGAAGGTCAGTCGGTCGTGGGGATTCTGGTCGAACGTACGTCCGGGAAAATTGTGATCCGCGATACTACTCGCAATGGCGAACAGGTGACGTTTGCGACGAAGGATTTGGACGAAGTGGCGGAGAACGCCGTTTCGATCATGCCAGCAGGGCAGATGAATCAACTGGCCAGTCGGCAGCAGTTTCTGGATCTGATTCGTTATCTAACCGAAGTTCGGGATGGCGGGGCAGCTCGAGCAAAAGAACTGCAGCCGTCGGCCGCGTTGCTGACGTTGAAGATCCCGGAATACGAAGAGCATATCGACCATGCGGGCCTGATCGCCGAATGGAGTGATGACGCGTTCAAGCGAGGCGAAGCGATTTATCGACGAGTCTGCATGAACTGCCACGGCACGAAAGATCAGGCGGGCTCATTGCCGACGTCGCTGAAGTTCGCCAGCGGAAAGTTCCGCAACGGCAGCGATCCATTCACGATGTACCAAACTTTGACTCGCGGGTTCGGACTTATGGCAGCTCAGACATGGATGGTGCCGTCGCAGAAGTACGACGTGATTCACTACATCCGTGAGACTTATCTGAAGCCGCACAACGCGTCGCAATTTGTCGATGTCGATGCAGCATATCTGGCCAGACTGCCGGAAGGCGACTCTCGCGGGCCGGCACCGAGCACAATTCAGCCCTGGAACTCGATGGATTATGGCCCAAGCCTGACGCATTCGTATGAAGTCCCCGGAGATGTCCACAACATCGCCTACAAGGGCGTGGCGGTGCGGCTAGATCCTGGCGCGGGCGGCGTTTCGCGAGG
>JAYVNW010000020.1:0-6090 GCA_043758225.1 Candidatus Kuenenia sp.
AGCGTCGATCAGCGAGTCTCTTCCGTTCCCGTACGAAACACCCTGGCAGTGACGGCGGAGATCCATGATTTTCTGCGACTGCTCTATTCTCGCGGTGGCACCGCACACTGCACGAGTTGTGGCCGATCGGTGCAGCGGCAATCGGTTGACCAGATTCTGCAACGCACACTTCTGTTGCCGGAACGCACGCGGCTAATGATTCTGTCGCCAATGGTTCGAGGCCGACGAGGCGGACATAAGGAAGTGCTTGAACGGATCGCGCGCAATGGTTTTGTGCGTGTCAGGATCGACGGCGAGGTGGTGGATATAGCGGAAGCCACATCGCTCGACGCAAAGAAATCACACACGATCGAAGCCATCGTTGATCGTATTGTGCTCAAGGACGTCGTATCGCCGCGACTGCGTGAATCAATCGAACTTGCATGTCGTGAGAGTGACGGAACCTGCATCATCAGTCATGAAGCGGACGGAACATGGAGCGAAAAACTGTATAGTACACGCTTCAGCTGCCCGGATTGCGATCTCAATTTCGCAACGCCGGAACCGCGCAGTTTCAGCTTCAGTTCACCGTGGGGAGCCTGTCCGGAATGCACGGGACTCGGCGTCCAGGGTGCTGTCGATCTCGACCATGAAATTACGACATTCCATCATCAACCCTGCAAGGTTTGCCATGGATCGCGACTTCTGCCGTTTCCATCAGCAATGACTTTCTTGTCGCTGACCATTCAAAAGTTTTCGCAGCAGAGCGTGGCTGATGCGTTGAAAACCGTGGAGGTCTGGATCAGCCAGGTTGGTGACGTTGTCAGCACGACAGACGTCTCACTGTCACAGGAATCCAGACTTGTTGCGGAACGCACATTGCCCGATATTTGCGCACGTCTTAAATGTCTGAATGATGTTGGGATAGGATATCTTTCACTCGATCGTTCTACCCGCACATTGTCCGGCGGCGAATTTCAGCGCGCGCGACTGGCGGCGTCTCTCAGTTCGCAGCTGCATGGGGCCTGCCTGATTCTTGACGAACCGACTGCCGGCCTGCACCCTCGCGATACGCAGCGGCTCTTGAAAACGCTCAATCAACTTCGCGATTCCGGAAGCACAGTCATCGTTGTCGAACACGACGGAGATATCATCCGAGCGGCAGACTGGCTCATTGATCTCGGACCAGGTGCCGGAGTCGATGGAGGACAACTGCTGTTCGCCGGAACTCCCGCCGATGCAACACTGCATGCCCAATCGCCAACCGGGAAATACCTGCGTGGGGAATTGCCGGAAGTTAAGTCATCACCGATTGAGCTGACAGCATCTTCCCGGCGACTCACAGTTCGCAACGCGCGGCTCAATAATCTGAAGAATATCACAGTCGATTTGCCGCTGGATTGCCTGGTCTGTGTGACGGGCGTGAGTGGATCCGGCAAAAGCTCGCTGATTACGGACACGCTGCTCCCGATAGTCGCCGCAGTCCTGAATCGGCAGCGCAATCCCGCAACCGCAGCCGCCGACGCGCGTTGTGAAGGCGTCGATGGCATCGAACAGATTCAGCGTGTGGTGGCTCTGGATCAGAGTCCGCTCGGCCGTTCATCGCGATCCTGTATCGCAACACTGTGCGATGTATGGAACGACGTGCGGAGACTATTCGCAAAGACTCGAGATGCGCGTTCGCGCGGATTTACATCGCAGCACTTTAGCTTTAATTCTGGTGAAGGACGGTGCAGCGACTGTCGCGGCACCGGCACCCATCAGGTGCGAATGAGTTTTCTACCGGACGCTGTCGTGCCGTGTCCCACGTGTCACGGATCTCGTTTCAGTGCTGCGGTAAGGTCGATTCGTTTTCGAGATCGTTCAGTGGCGGATATTCTGAAGATGCGAGTCGATGAGGCCGTTGACTTCTTCAGCGAGTTTCAGAAGCTTCACAGCGTGATTGAAACATTTCGCAGCGTGGGCCTTCGTTACTTGACGCTTGGCCAGCCTGCGACGACATTCTCTGGCGGCGAGGCTCAGCGGGCAAAACTGGCCTCCGAATTGGCAGCGCCATCGACGCAACATACGCTTTACATTCTCGACGAGCCCACCACCGGCCTGCATTCTGCTGACGTCGGATGTCTGATGAGTCATCTGCGGCAACTCGTTGTCAGCGGCCACAGCGTGATCGTGATTGAGCACAATGCGGACGTCATTCGCTGCTGCGATTGGATAATAGATATCGGCCCCGATAGTGCTGCCTTGGGCGGTCGAGTTGTCTATGCTGGCCCCGCGATTGTTTGAGCACGCTGGCTGAAAAGGAATTCGTTACATCGCGAACCGTATTCGTAAGTCTTCTTCGCCGTCTCCAGCGGCTCCGTATCCGGCGTCACCAATCCCACCGGCGGATTATTGGCCCGCTTCTGATCAGAATGAGCGGAGGAGTCAATCTGCTTCTTGACGACAGGCAGCCCGGCTGCCTTTTTTGAAGCCTTCTTGCTCGTTTTATCGCGCTACAGACCAGGAGCAGTGTTACGCGAAGGGACTCAATTTGCGAAAGCAATCAGAAATGTATGCAAGGCAATAAAAAACGGCGAACGTGAATAACGTTCGCCGTTCATTTGGGGTGTCTTCTTCGGTGGTCGTGTTCCAGCAGCCGAAATCACCGTCAGCACTTTGGCTAGACTCAGAAGTCTATTCCAAGGTGATGAATGGGCTCATACGACGTGCCTTAGCCAGCAAAGCAGTTTTTTCAGCTTCGGTTTTGGACGCAGCATGTTTTGCACGCACCTTAGCCAAACCAACTTTGCGCTTTCGGCGGCGAGCAATTTCTCGTTGTCGTTCTGTACGTCCCATGGGCCAAAAAGTCCTGTTTTGCTGAATACACGTGATCTATGATGTTGCGCCAGAGAATAAACAAAGTCTCAACTGAAGTCAAACGGAGAGTTTTATCGAGCCCAAAATCCTGCATTTTAGACGAAATTTGATGTGCACTTAATTCAGGTGTTTGGACGCCCAAAATCGCCGAATTCTAATGAATTTCGATTCGATCGTTTTGGTAGCCCGCTGAATCTGTTCGAATTTCGCTACATTACAAAGAATGCTCATCTCTGGGCCGTCCCAAATCTCATGCCGTCCAAAACTTGAATTTGCAGGTTTCCGGGAATCTAAAAATGTATCGTTTTTCCATGCCACTCTGGTTGATGCTGATTTGCTTAATTCTGGCGCCCGGTCCCCTGAACGCACAGGAACAGAATCTCGTGTATCCCCCGACTAAAATAGTTGAACAAGTCGATGACTTCCACGGCACTAAAGTTGAAGATCCTTATCGCTGGCTGGAAGACGACGTGCGGACTTCGAAGGATGTCGCGGACTGGGTGGAAGCCGAGAATAAGTTGACGTTTGATTTTCTGAAATCGATTCCTCAGAGAGAAACGATTCAGAAACGCATGACGGAGCTCTGGAACTACGAAAAAATCGGAGCGCCGTTTAAGCGCGGCGGACGGTTCTACTTCTCACGGAACGACGGGTTGCAGAATCAAAACGTGCTTGTCCGACAAGACACACTGGAGGGCGAAGCCCAAGTACTTCTCGATCCAAATTCATGGTCCAAAGATGGCACAGTCGCTCTGTCAGGATCAGCGTTCAGCGACGACGGGCGTTATGCGGCCTATGGTGTTCAGGACGCCGGTTCAGACTGGAACACATGGAAGATCATGGAGATCGAATCCGGCAAGGTGCTGGACGACGAATTGAAGTGGGTAAAATTCAGCGGTGCGGACTGGACTCCTGACAGCCGTGGATTCTTCTACGCTCGCTATCCGCAGCCGGAAGAAGGCGCGGCATTTCAGTCACTCAATACGAACATGAAGATCTACTATCATCGAGTCGGCACGCCGCAGTCTTCGGATGTGCTGGTGTATGAGCGACCCGATCATCCAGACTGGGGGTTCCAGCTCAGCGTTTCCGAAGACGGACATTATCTGATCATCACCGTATGGGTTGGTACAGATGATCGCTATCGAATCGTCGTCAAAGATCTGACGGAACCTTATGGTCTGCCGTACGAACTGATCGACAATTTCGAACACGAATACTCGTTCGTCGGTAATGATGATCACTTGTTGTATTTCAAAACGAATGTCGATGCGCCATTGCGGCGAGTCATCGCGATCGATCTGAAAAAGCCGGCTCGCGAGACCTGGAAAGAGATCATCCCGCAAACAGAAAATGCCCTGGACGCCGTTGGCATCGTCGGCAACATGTTT
Organism: Candidatus Kuenenia sp.; assembly: GCA_043758225.1. GTDB lineage: Bacteria > Planctomycetota > Planctomycetia > Planctomycetales > Planctomycetaceae > SXXK01. Next base: position 4,230 of record JAYVNW010000020.1, read on the forward strand.
GTCTGCAACTACCTGAAAGACGCCAAGACTCAGGTCCGGCTGCATCAGATGGACGGCACGTTCGTGCGAGAAGTCGCATTCCCCGGCATCGGCACAGCAAGCGGATTTGAGGGGCGCCGCAAGGATACGGACACATTCTATTCCTTCAGCAGTTTCGCATTGCCAACGACCACGTTTCGCTACAACATGATTACCGGTGAGAGCAAGCTCTTTCGCCAGGCGGACGTAAAATTCAATCCGGATGATTATGAGACATCTCAAATCTTCTATACCAGCAAAGATGGCACAAAAGTGCCTATGTTCCTGTGCCATAAGAAAGGCCTGAAGCTGGACGGAACAAATCCGACGCTGTTATACGGCTACGGCGGATTCAATATCTCGATCACACCCAGTTTCAGTGTCAGCCGCCTTACCTGGATGGAAATAGGCGGCGTCCTTGCTGTCGCGAATTTGCGAGGCGGTGGTGAATACGGTGAGCCATGGCACAAAGCCGGCACGAAGCAGAATAAGCAAAACGTATTCGACGACTTCATCGCAGCCGCTGAATGGCTCATTTCGAATAAATATACGTCGCCGAAGAAACTGGCGATTCAGGGTGGCAGCAACGGCGGTTTGCTGGTTGGAGCCTGCATGACTCAACGTCCTGATCTTTACGGAGCATGCTTGCCTGCAGTAGGCGTAATGGACATGTTGCGATTCCACAAATTCACAGCGGGTCGCTTCTGGACCGACGACTACGGCAGCGCGGACGTGGCTGAAGAGTTCCCCGCCCTGCAGAAGTATTCGCCCTATCACAATCTGAAAGGCGGAACTCTATATCCGGCAACGCTCATCACTACGGCTGATACCGATGATCGCGTTATCCCCGGCCACAGTTTCAAGTTCGCCGCACAACTTCAGGCATGCCAATCTGGTACTGCCCCGACACTGATCCGCATCGAAACCCGCGCTGGACACGGTGCCGGCAAGCCGACGGCCAAGATCATCGAAGAAGCGTCTGACCAATGGGCCTTTCTGGTGAAGACGCTGGGGATGAACGTAAAGTAGCGAACGGCTTACGCCCAACCGCTCGCCTGGATTATGGTCGCACAACCTGCCACCGAGTATGCGGTAATGTGCCCTGAACGACATTCATCAGACTGCGAGCAGCGAAGTCGGCGTAAATCAAATTCGCGCGATGGGGCTCCACGGCACCCGAATGAATGTGTAAAAGATAGCGCAATGTGAGTGGTGATTCTTTCGTCGTTGTGATTGCGGAGTTCATGCACGGTGCCGCGCACATCCAGCCATCATCGCGAACATGCCAGCCGGTCGGCTGACCGGGATTCGACGGATGATCAAAATACGTGATGCCTTCGATCTGGTTCTCCTGGCGATTCGTCTGACCAGCATAGCTCACCCAGCGAGCGAATTTCTCGAACAGGTTGCGCTCCGTTTGAGTTCCCTCGCTGCCCGTCAGGACACCACCGCCGAAAACAGCGGAGATTGATTTCGCGACACGCATGGCGAGGAAACCGAAATTCGTCTGCCCGAATTCCAATGAGGCCGACACCGGAATGAATCGGCTTTGAAGTTCAAGCGTGAACTCATGAGTTTCCGCCAGCGGCCGCATTTCGCAGATCAATTCCTGCCTGAGCAACGGTGCCGGGTCGTGTCCATCAAACCATCCCAGTTCCACCGCCATGTGACAGGCATCATCACCGTCATCGTATGCAAACCATTGCAACTGCCGCACCACTGCGCCTGACGCATTTCCCCAGAAATCAATTCCAACGACTTTATGATGAGCAAACCAGATCGACTGATGATGATCATGATCCGGCGCACCGGGATGACCCATGCGAGTCAGCATGGCACCCGA
>JAYVNW010000021.1:0-5564 GCA_043758225.1 Candidatus Kuenenia sp.
AGGACCAGTTAGTAATGCTCGCGGTTTCGTTGAACGCGTTGATTGCGGAACTTATCGAATAACGGCTTCAACGCCCGAGTTTACGATTGCGCTGGCAGAACTTAGTTGGGCAACGCAGGCAACCTTGAAGATTGCTGAACACAATCGGCTGTTCTGGTTATTCAGCTGAAGGTGAATTTCGTCTTCGATTTGCAACGAGCCAGTGGTTTATCGCTGTTGCCAGGCGCAAATCGGTGGCAAGTCGTTGCATTTGTGTCAGCCGAGATCGCTTCAGCTTAATCAGACTCGAAGGGGAGACGGGACACTCGGTACTTCCTCGTCGAATCGGGTTAAACGATTGAACATACACCTGCCGAACTGTAGGTGAATGTTTCAAAAATACAGCGACAACACCCGCGGCTAGCACCTTGCGGCTCAGGTTTTGACTAATTCCACAATCGGCGTTGCGCGATGAACATCGCGCAGTTCTTTGATGGATCGTCCGAGCGACTGAAAACGCCGACGTGGAATATGAATCGTCGCGCCTCGGAGCGCCAAGCCCAGAATCTCGGTAAGTTCACGCCGCTGCGCAATGTTCAGATTTCCGGCCGGCGAACCCGGGCGTTCCGACAAGCACCGAACCCAATCAGTTTCGATTCGTGAGCCTGTCAATTCAATACAAAGGTCTCTGGCCAGCACAACAATGGCCGTACCAAATTCAGAATTCGCTATCTGTCGCGCGGTCATCACACCGAAAACCGACTGCATAAACCTGCTTTCCGGCGCTGAGGGCAATTTCTGCGAACTCTGCATCAGTCGCCAAAGTACAAACAGTGTCACGAGGCTTAGCAGAATCAATAACATAGTCTTCAGGTAGGCCATTGGCCGGGCGCGGCGCGGTCGATCGCGCAGGACTTCATTGACCAGATTGGATTCCTGAAGCTCATTGATGACAGCATTCGCGAGTGCTAGTTTCGTATGAAAGTCCGGTTCGGGCGGTTGTATATTCGCCGGGGGCCGCGGGAGCGGCCGTTCTTCCTGTTCCTGATTTTGCATGGCCGAACTTTCGCGATAGCCAGGTAAAGAAATCCCGTTACGCACGAAGAGCAGACTGCGACGCTTTAAGCTGCATAAGAGTTCGCTCACCTGAATCGCAAACACGGCGTTATCGCCGTGCCACAACATACCATTTGTAAACAGACTTTCGTCAGCTGCAAAAACCATGACACCAGACAGAGGTTCGCCACCGCGACCGGCCAAAATCAAAGGTTGGTTTCTGCTGGCTGGCGGAAGTGTTGTGGGCGGCAGGGAGGCGATGACCTGCCAGTTCATAGAATCGTCCACCGGCGCAGACAGCCAGCCTGTTCGATTTACCACGAGCTCGCCAACACCTTTGACCAAAGCATCATTGGTCTTCAGATTGCGAATTCGAATACAGTCGGCGAATGACTGATACCGATCACGCGCATCGCCCGTGACCACCGTTCCCTGATTGAACGAACAAATGCCTGGGAAATCAAAACCACCGTCGGACGCCACCAGCATTGCGCCGCCTTGATCAACAAAACGGCGAGCTCTCAGCCAATCACGTGGTGGAATCTGCCGCAAATCACCACACACAACTACAACCGATGTGGCCGGAGAGGCCAACGCATCGTCCCATGATCTTTCCGGCGTCAAACCACGTTCTTCCAGTAACATCTGGAACAATTCGTAACCCAAATGCCATTGCTCGTTCGTAGCCACGCCTGCATCGGGCTGCTGATACGCGAATGCATCAGTCGTCAATGTTACAAGGAGGCATAGAAGATATACGAGACGCATACGTACGGTTACATTTTCGAACAGAGAGGTCTTAATATATCTGACGAAGCGTCGTCAAAGGAATTGTCCCAAAATCACTTCCCGATATGGCAGCGTTGCGGAATCACAACCCGAAACGTAAGTGAGGGATTCATTGCGAAAAGTCTTATCCCTCGCTATCGCTTCGGGTTCCGAAAAATCGCACTTATTTCGGGACTGTGCCAAAATACAAAATCCGCCACTGCTACGGAATCAGTTTACCATTATTTCGGTCGAGAAATTTCTGCCAGCGTTTTACGGCGTCTCGGCGACGCGAAGATTCGGCCTCTGGATGATATCCAAGGCGGTCGTCTGAATACTTCTGAATTCGGTAGAACGCGAGCGTTCTTGTCGCCAATCGCTCATTGTTCAGCTGATCGACAAGAGACCGACAAAAATCTGTATCACGTGCTTCCGCGTCGCTGATACCTGAAAAAAGTAACATGGTCATGTCGATTTCAGTCATTGGCAGACGCGTCTCGAGTGCATGTCGGATGTCGCGACGACCGGACGACGAACTATTAATAATCTGTGAAAGTCCATCAATTGCAGATCGATGAATGGATTCATCAAACGATTCAAACAGTACGGTTAACAACCGATCGATATCGCGTGTTGCGGAAAACACCTGCACGGCACGAATTGCAAGTTGAGGGTTACGATCCGACAGGAGTGGAATCATGGCGAGAGCGGGATCATCGCCGTTTGCCAGAGCGGCAGTAATCTGATTGCTGAGTGCTTCCGCTTCCGGGACAGGTTTCGCGTCCTCATGCAACCACGCGGGTATCGCGGCCAACTGGCGACCATTATCAACCACGACATTTTCTGCAACGGCGGAAGCCTTGCCAGAATCCAACGCGCCGGCCGCCAGCCAAGAAACCGTTTGTCCTTTCAACAACAAGGATTCCTGTTCAACACCCGGTAACAGCACAGATGCCTCACCTTTGATCACAGTCACGGTTACGCGGAAATCTGCTCCGTTGAGATGCAGGAGCTCTGCAGCTTCATCGGATTCAGCGTCTGCAGTTGAGTCCCTTTGCAGGGATATGGCGACTGGTATGACTTCGATTCCTGCAACAGATTCCCTGGAGCGAAGTGTGATGGCTGTGTTGACACCAGCCGTTCGAAGTCCAAACGCCGGCAAAGCAGCATCGTTCCAGGGATCTGTCGGTTCGACGAGAAGTTTCACTCGACCGGAATAAATTTCAAGGCCGGGCACCGGTACTGATGAAGTGCGAGCCAGAATGGATCCGGATAATGACGCATTCCATCCTCTGTTTTCTGCCATGATGTTTGCTGCAAATGGCTCGGCGATTGCAAACCAACGTTGTTTGAAGAGCGATTCGCAGTCCATATTATTGCGAGTCGTGGAGACAATTTCACCGCCTGGAATCTGTTCCAGCCGCATCCAGCGATCTGTCGTTTTTTCGAAAACAAACAGCGTTTTGTTGTTGGACATCAGGTGAAATGAAACGCGTTCGGCGTCAGCGGGAATAGGAATTTCACTGATGGTCGTCTTGTCTGGTTGACCGTTCGCGTTCGGAACATCAACACCTTTCGATACGACTGCATTCGTGGAGGCCACATGGGCTGCGACGTCAGTTACCGCCGCTGAGGCATTCATTTCGGTGTTACGGATCGGAGTGGTAGCGATCAGGGTCGCGTCGGTCGTGAATTCGTCCGGAACAGGAGATTGAGGCGACACTGCTGCATCGACATCTGCGGCAGCGGCAGCGGAACCACCGTTGCCTTGATCAATTGCAGTTTTATCAAGATTCGCGGCCGCGACGAGTTCATCCGCAACCTTTGGAACTTCGGACTTATCACCTGCATTGACAACTTCCTGCTGGTGTTTTTTAGGACCGAACAGAATTGAATCCGAGACAACAATCGCTAACCAAAGCAGAGCCAAGCCCCCGACTATGAAGATCGGCAATCGTCGCGACGACGTCCCGGCCACTGGCAGTGGCTTCCATTCGGCCGTTGATTTCGATTGCGACGCAAATGCCGCACGTCCGGTCGTCTCGTGGCCCAAAGCTCGTAGTACGTCGGCCTTTCCGCTCGGATCCATCGCATACAATCTGTCCCGCAGCCGTGGGTCGATCGTGACAGGATCCTGCAGCAGTCCGAGAATCTCATGGGCAGACGCAACTTCGGCCAACATCCCATCGGATGCCAGAATTTCCATTTCGATCTTTGCCACCAATTCCGGTGTCAGCTGATCGTCCAGATATTCGGCAACCAGATTCGCATCGATCATCGCCGAAGGCTCTTCTGGTATGGCAAGGCGCCGACGTCGCTTGACCTCGCGAATTCGATCGACAAGTTCCGTCGCAAATGGACTCTTCGTGATCTTCTGGCCCAATTCTTTTGCATTTGCCGGCGGCAAACGATCGTCGAGATATGCCAATAGAGTTCGCAAAGTCAGACGCATAACATTCTCCCGGCTTTTAGTGTCAACTACTCACTCTAATAGTGCGAATTGAGTTCCGGTTTCGTTCAGGAATCGCAGCAGAATTCGAAAATGCTTAAAAACACTCAAATTGCAGCATTTTTGCGGCGGATTTTACGCACCAACCCGAAACGGTTTCCACGGAATCAGGCGAATTACGGCGTACACAGACAGCAAGAACATCGCCATGGCAGAAATGAGTCGGCCGTTCTTCACACTCACCGGCTCAAAGGAGAACCGCACCGTGTGATCTCCAGCTGCTACAACGCAGCCCATAAAATCAATTTCAGCTCTCACGATGGGCACCGCTGAATCCTCAATAGATGCTTTCCAACCCGTGGAAAATCGCTCCGAAAGTACCAACACTTGTGGAATGGCGGTAGAGATATCGATCTCAATCAGCCCCGGTCGATCTACGACAAGTTTCGCAGTGCCAATGTGCGTCTCGGATTCCACGATGCGTGTCGCCTGGATACCGGTGTCGCGTTCAGTCACGGTCGCTCCGTCGGCCCGCAATTGCAGAACAGCTTTGTTTGGATCTTCAATCCTGTTCGTGTTTGTAGTGAGCCTGACGCGAGGCAATGGATCTGGCACTTCCAGCCAACGTGGATCCGACGTCCGAATCAAGCCTGGAATCTGAGCGTGGTTGCCACCTGAATTGATCCAACGGACTCCTGAAATCCGCAACGTGTTCAGAGTGGTATTCTGATCCAGAAGATGAGATTCCGGCAGCAAACCTTCATAGCCATCGGCCTGATGCCAACCAGCCAGGAGCAGGTCGTTGCCCTCAAAGCCGATATCCCCGTCAGCGATTTGAATCTCAGCCACGATGCGACCGTCGTGCGGCGAACCTGGTGGCTGATCGAGTGATTCTATGACTTCCGGCCATGTCTTTGTTTTCTGCAATGATTCAAACGTAAATCCATAGGCAGCCAGATCACCAGCCAGAAAAAACATAAACCCAGCACTCACACGACCGCGAGCCAGGTCTTTCACCATCTGAGCACCAAGGAAAAACAAAACTGGCCCCATGACCAGCAGTGTGCACTGTGGCGCATTTTGTGGATCGGCAAAAAGCCAGGCTCCGACAGCAACCACCGCACTCAGCCATGGAACAGCGCTGAAGAGTTTCGGCAATTGCACTTGCCCTGACGCTGAATCATTCATTAACCGCGCGAAGGCGGTGGCGGCCAGGACCGCGAGAACAAAGTGCAGCAGTACGACAATACGTGATGGATAGCGAAATTTTCCAATCAACGGCAGCCATGTTTGCACGACATAAAGCCCGCCA
>JAYVNW010000022.1:0-3301 GCA_043758225.1 Candidatus Kuenenia sp.
TACGAGTCCCTTGCCGATTCCCTTGCCTTGATGATCTTCGTGAACGGCCAGACTGCGAATCTCTGCAAGCTTTGCTGAATAGATTTCCAATGCTGCGAACCCGACAATGTCTCCGTCAATTTCTGCGACAAATCCAAATGGAATCAGGTCACACAGTTCATCGAATGTCCGTGGCAACAGACGGTTTGCCGTGACAAAATGATCGACAAGTTCTTCTAGGTGAGGAATATCATCCCGACTGGCTTCACGAATAATGTATTTGGGCTCACCAGACTTCGTTTTACGGGATTTGGGCATTGAAGTGCACTTCGGAGAATGGATTCTTACTTGAGGATCAGTCGCAATCGATTGAGTGCCGTTCGAGCTGCACGTTGTCGGAAAATCGCGAGGTTGCCGGACATGCTGACATCGAAACTCACAAACTCGATTGCTGTTCGCACACCAACATAGCCACGGCGAATCACAACTCCGGATTCAAGCGGATCGTCGTGAAACGGTGAACAGATTAACACGAAGTCCACATTGCAGTTAAGCCGAATTTTTTCACTGACATGGGTTGCGATGTTCAGCCAGTCATTTTGTTGGTCGATGCCCCGCTCTATCCAATCCAAATTAACTGCATGCAACGTTTCTGCATTCCATGCTCCGGGAATGACGATTGCCGACTTTACGGCTGCTGCGACGGCGTAATTCTCTGACATCCACATTGCGATCTGTCCGCCCGTCGTGGCGCCTTCGACAAGAGCCAACGTTTTATTCTTTTTCGCGAGCAATTCGGCGACGACGTCGTGCAGATCGGCATCGCTTTCTGCATAGACGGCGTCTCCCATTCGTTCGCGAATCAGCTGACATGTTTCGTGGCAGAGCTGGTCGGCGTCTTCAGCAGATTTTGATCTGGCCGTTATCCACAGGGAAATGACAGCTTCACTGGCCGTGATACCGACTTCCGGATTTCTGCCACGCGCGGTCAAATCACCCAGCATGCGCTCAGCGTCCGATTCGCCAAATCCAAACGTGCGAATCACGGCACGCCGCATCACCATACCACTGTCAAGCAGTGCGGGGCGAATCTGTTGTAGAAACATGGGGCGCATTTCAGCTGGTACGCCCGGCATCACAGCAATCAGGCATCCTGTCGCAGATTCGGCTTTGGCGGCGAAGTCTAACACTTCGCCGTTGGCCGTGACTCGCATCAGGATTCCCGGCGCTGTGCCGCAGGAATTGGGGAGCACACTGGAATGTTGCGGGCGGTCCGCCTGCCGTTCATTCCGTTCTGGCATCTGCCGGCCGCGAGCGATAAACAAAGCTTGAATCTGTTTCAACGATTCGGGATCACGGACCAACGGCTGATTGAACGCTGCGGCAAGTGCGTCGCGAGTAATATCATCCAGCGTCGGACCAAGTCCACCCGTGATCAGGACAACCTGAGCGCGCGAGGCTGCCGCCCGGAATTCCGCAACAATCGTGTCCATACCGTCGGCCAATGTCGTGTGCCGAGCCACGGTCCAGCCGAGTGATTCCAGCTCGCGACTTAGCCACTGACTGTTTGTGTCCAGTTTGGAGCCACAGGTCAGCTCAGAACCAATCGCTATGATTTCTGCAAACATAAAACCCCGGCAGTCCATTTCAAACATGTCATCAATTCAACGTCTGTGGGGAGAATAATCGTGCGCTGCGTCTGGCAGAAGCGGCAACGCACTATCTTGTCTCCCGAATCGACGACCACCAGAATTGAAAATCACCAAATCAGGAGAATGGTTTGCCTAAAGTTTGTAGAATCAGGCACTCGCGCATGATGGCTCTCCAGCTCCGTTCTGTCACGCACGAATTCAGGACGGGACTGGAGTCCCGTCCTGCGAGTTACTCCAAAAATCCAGTTGTCGCACTGAAAGCCTTGGCCATGCTGAGTCCATCGAATCTTTCCGCAAAGGAATTTGCGGAACTCAAATACACGCTCCCGGAGGCCGGACGCTGGCATGAACTCCACGATGGTCAAACGGTCCTGTTGTCAGCTCCGGACGAAGTGCACGGAACGGTTGTTCTCAATATCACGCGCGCGCTGGCGGAATGGTTTCAAATGCAGCCGCCTAAATCCCGAGGCTATGCGTGTCATGATCTGGGCCTGCACGTCCACTCTGATCCGGATACGGTCTATGTGCCGACTGTGAGTATTTTTCGAGAGGGAAAACTGTTCGGGCAGTTTGACCATGTCATTGCAACGGAAGTACCAACAATCGTGATCGACGTTGCTTCGTCGAATGATCGCCGCCGGGATATGCGTTTGCGAACTTCGGCCTACATGCATCATGGCGTGGAATGTGTCTGGGTGCCGGATCCGTTCAAGAAAGAAATTCAAGTCATTCGAAATTCGAAGCACACACTGGCGTTGGGCAAATGGCAGACATTGAACGCAGATGATTTACTGCCTGGTTTCACGATGTCGGTCGAGTGTGTGTTCCAGGAACCGAAATGGTGGGATGGCAGACCACCGGAGTCTGAGCTTTAGAACTCAAGCCTGTGTCATTAAGAATTCAGTCCGTTCGGTAGTTAGACATACGTTCGCCACCGCAACTATCATGCTCACCTGAATTTAATCTCATTTTCACGCATCAGACAACGCATCGACAATCATGAAGATTCTTTCCGGCATTCAGCCAACAGGGCGATTTCACTGGGGCAACTACTTCGGGGCGATCCGACAATACATCGCGCTGCAAGGTAATGAGCAATCGTTCTACTTTATTGCCGATCTACATGCTTTGACGACTGTCAGGGAGCCGGACGTGCTGCGGCAAAACGTGAAAGATGCTGCACTTGATTTGCTGGCGCTGGGACTTGATCCACAAACGGCGACGCTGTTTCGTCAATCAGACGTCCCCGAGACAACGGAACTTACCTGGTTGCTGATGACGATTACGCAAATGCATTTGCTTGAAAAATGCCATGCCTTTAAAGACAAAAAAGCAAAAGGCGTGGCTGCGGATGCTGGTTTGTTCACGTATCCTGTTCTGATGGCGGCCGACATTTTGATTTATGACAGCACGACAGTGCCCGTCGGTGCGGATCAGATCCAGCATGTTGAAGTCACGCGCGACCTGGCTCAGCGATTCAATACAACGTACGGCGAAACTCTGCATTTGCCGGATGCCTATGTTCTGGATGATTCTGCCAAGGTTCCAGGGACTGATGGTGAAAAGATGTCCAAGAGCTACCACAACACGATCCCGATCTTCGAAACGCCAAAGAAGCTTCGAAAAATCATCATGTCGATCAAAACTGATTCGACACCCATGGAAGCGCC
>JAYVNW010000023.1:0-2350 GCA_043758225.1 Candidatus Kuenenia sp.
TCCCCGCATTTTGAGCGACGACGCGACCAGCAATTTGTGCGATCAAGGAGACCACACGACCGTAAGCGTACAGCAGCACCATCTGGTTTTTCGGTCCACCAACAGCCTTTGGCGTATCGTGGACTCAGCCTCTGGCGTTTCTTTTTTCTTCACGAGCCCGTTGTTTGCGGTCGGCGCGGTCTCGACGCTCATCCTTGCGGTAGGTTCGGATGTGATCAGGATGGTTGGCGGCCCAGATGTCGGGGCGGAGGGAATGGTAGTCCGTTGAGCCGGCCAGCAGTGCGTCGAGCACTCCTTTGATGTAAGCCCAGACATGCAGATCGTTGCGGATCGCACTGCTCACCAGAGTCATCAGATCAGCCGTGCGGGCACCGGCGGCAAGGCTGCCGATGAAGAGCCAGTTTTTTCGACCGATGGCCACCTGCTTCATTAATTGTTCCGTCAGATTGTTATCAATCGGCACATGCGCATTCGACACGTACACCTGCAGCGCGGCCCAGTGGTTGTTGATGTAACCGATCGCCTGGCTGATGCTTCCTTCGGCAGCAACTTCTTTACCAGATCACGATCGAGATATTCGCGCATGCGAAGCCACACCGCAGCGGATTCCTGCTGACGAAGATTCAGACGCGACAACGCATCAAGGCCGCGCGCACGATCTTCGATGTCGTATAACTCCTGAAACATCGCCAACAGCACTGACGCCACCTGCGGATGATTGGCACGCGCTTCAAAGATTTTTCGACGCGCGTGCGAATTGCATGCCGCATGAATAATCCCGTCATTACTGCGCAGACTGATGCCCGTGTAGCCGCTGTAGCAGTCGGCCATCAGCACTCCTTTGAAATTGTGATCGATCAAAAATTGATCGGGGCCATCGCGATGTCGGCTGACGGTGAAGTCAAAGATGTTGAGCGGGACGGTGCTGCCGCGATAAGCCCACATCTTGCCTTTCACATGTTTCTTGTCCCCCTTGAGCGCTGCAGAAAGCACTTCATGAATCCGCTGGCTGCGCACATCATTCGGAACAATCGCTGGCAGCACTTTCGGCAGCAGCAGAGTCACGCCCGTGTCATCAGTCCCCACGACATCGTCTTTGCGAACTTCATCCGCGAAGAATTTCACCAGCGGCTGCACCAGTTCCGCAGCTGCCGTTTTGATATTCAGCAGCGTACTGCGATGAGGCACCCAGCCACTGGCGGCGAAGATATCCTGTTCTCGATACAGTGGCTGATGGTATCCCAGATTGGCCGTGATGATTTCAGCGGCGACGCTGGTGTCGTATCGATCGCCTTCGATCAGCCCTTCAGGGCGTTCTGCCTGAGTGACTTTGCACTCGGGCTGATTCGGACAGGCATACTTTGGGAATTTGGTGACTCGAATTTCCAGCTGCGGCGGAATATAGACCAGCGACTCACGCACATCGTAGCCGATCAGCGTCTTCTCACCGTGAGTCGCACAGGTCTTGTCGATCTCGGGCACATCCACGATTTTTTCAATGCGTGGCAAGTTGGCAGGAAGCGATTCATCACGCTTCTTTTTCTTCTTCGGTGGAGCAGCCGGACGCGTGGACGACACTTCGGCGGTGGCAGCGACGGCTTCATCAACCAGTTGCTTCTCATCGACCGCTTGCTGCAGGCCATCGGCAGCATCGGTGACTTCCGGACCACCACCGAAGTCGATCTTCAATTGCTGCGGGCTTTCCAGATATCGCTCACTCCGCCGACCGAACGCCTGCTGAATGAGCCTGTTGATTTCCAACTGCTGCGCGGCGAGTCTCTCTTCCTGTTTGCGAATCGTGGTCGATTGTTCGCTGAGCAGTGCGTCCTTCTGCTCGATAAGATTTGTCTGTTGCAGCACGAGCGAAATCTTTTGCTCCAGCAATGTCGACTTCTCATGCAGCAGCGAGCGCTGGCGGTTGTCTTCCGCCTGAAGCGTCGCGATTTCCTGTCTGAGAAGTTCGAGTTTCGTCATGGCGAGCCAGGATAGCGCCTCTCCTGATTTTCACCAGGTCAATTGACCTCTTTTTTCAAAAAAGAAAAAGGTTTCTGCAGACGAAAGCCGTCCACAGAAACCTGTTGAAAGAATGATGATCTGCTGAACGTGTCAAGTCACGATGAGCATGCTTCACATCATCGCGTCATGCCACAAATCGCTTGCGACGTTTCACCGACTGCAACGAGATTCCGGACAACAGCATGCTGAGTTCCGTTGAATCAATGGTTACGACCGACTCGCCGTCGCGCCCCGTGACTGTTTCCAGCGTGCCGGATTCCAATCGCTTGTACCACAGCGCGAAGCCTGTCGCTTCCCAGTACAAAATCTTGATGCGATCGCGACGACGATTGAT
>JAYVNW010000024.1:0-2284 GCA_043758225.1 Candidatus Kuenenia sp.
CACGGTGATGACGCATCGACTAAATTTGAAGTGATTCGCCGACTGGATGATGGTGCATCACTGATCCGCTGTTTCCCTAGGACCGGCCGCACGAATCAAATTCGCGTGCATTTGTGGTCCCTGAGCTTCCCGATCTGTTCCGACCCAGCATACCTTCCGGAGAGCAAACTTGGCAATAACAGAACGCTTTTGCCAAAGGAGCCTACGATGTGCCTGCATGCCGAATCCATTGCCTTCAACGGCCCGGATGGCAAGCCATTGCAGTTTTCAGACACGGCACCAACATGGGCGACGCTGGAATAAGTCGGGGCTCCAGTACCGGCCAGATTTTTCCTAAAAATTAAGACGCGGCTGAGATCCGGTCCCACGAGCAGTTGAGAGAGTCGCACAGAAAATTGAAGCCACACAACCCGAAACAGTCCCGGTGAGCGGAGTGGCGTAAGCCCTCCGGTACGTCGTTTTTGCAAATTGATTCTGTCCGTCGTTTTCGTACCGCGTTTTCGTACCGGCAAGCTGACGAATGCCGGTCGCCGCGTTGACTATGCCTCAGCCGTTCGATCCAGAAATGGGCCAACCATTTTTGCCAGAGGCTCGAGGTCGATCAGGAATGAGTCATGACCATAAGGGCAGGGCAGCTCTACAAATGACACGTGCTTGTGAACCCGAAGCAATCCCGACACCAGTTCTCGGCTTTGACTGGTCGGAAACAGCCAATCCGTGTCATACGATGCCACCAGAAATCTCGCATGAGTCTGACTCAGTGCATCCGCCAGTGACGCAAACCCATCTGACAAATCAAAGTAGTCCATCATACGCGTCAGATACAAATAACTATTCGCGTCAAATCTTTGAACAAACCGTTTGCCCTGATAATGCAGATAGCTCTCAATCTGAAATTCTGTTTCCTTCTGCATGCTGAAAGCAAAGCGATCGCTGTCCTGCAACTTGCGGCCGAATTTCAGCTCAATCGAATCTTCAGACAAATATGTGATGTGCGCAACCATGCGAGCCAGAGCCAGGCCGTAACGCGGGCCTTCGGAATCGTAATAGTCGCCGTTCAAAAATCCCAGGTCCGCATAGATCGCTCGACGACCAACCGCATTAAACGCAATCCCCTGTGCGGAAAGTTTTGGAGCGGATGCCAGAACAATCGCGGCTTTCACCTGTTCCGGAAAACGAATGGCCCATTCCAGAACCTGCATGCCGCCAAGGCTGCCGCCAACGACACCCACAAGCTGCTTGATTCCAAGATGCCGTACTAGTTCCGCATGCACCGCCACGACATCACGAATCGTCAGGAACGGAAAGTTAAGGCAGTGTCGTTTGCCCGTCGCCGGATTGATTGATCCCGGTCCTGTGGTCCCCTGGCATCCACCAAGCACATTGGCACAGATCACGAAGTATTTAGTGGTGTCGAGTCCTTTGCCTGGCCCGATGAAACCATCCCACCAACCCGGTTTGCGGTCGTCAGTCGAATGGAGTCCTGCGGCATGAGCATCACCAGTCAGTGCGTGGCAGACAAAAATCGCATTGCTGGCGTTTGAGTTCAGCTTGCCGTAAGTTTCGTAGGCCACAGTAATCGGGCCAAGCTCCTGGCCGCTTGCGAACCGCAGCAAGTGCGGAGGCTGAAACAGTTGCACGAACATAGTCTGAACAACTCCGACCGAGTTGCATTCCTGACTAACATCCTTTGGAATTTCGACCGACATTCCATCATTTCAACGAAGTACGATTCTTTCGACATTGACACAGGGTGATGATGGTAACCAATGTCGTGCGCTCTGTCAGTTCAGATTTAATCGTTTAACCCGACTCAAAGAGGAGGTACTGAGTACCCCGCCTCAACTTCGAGTTGGGTTAAACGGAAGAGATTTCAGCGGAGACGAAATCAACACCTTAGCCTCGCGGCTCACTCACGGCTCACAATTGTGACGAAATCAACATGCCGTTAGACTACGGGTTTATACTCACGACTAGAAAGTCCAGGCATGTCGAGCAACGATCCTGACCCGTTCGGAACAAATATTCACAATCCCTATGCGTTCAACGAGACCACTTCGCAACAGTCACCTTCAGGATTGCAGCGAGGCATGGTGCATCATGTCATGGCGTTGAGCATTCTCATGATCGTGCAAGGAGCACTGGGGGCACTCATTGGTATAGGCGCGGGTGCGATGGCGCTCGTCGTGCCGGCAATGATGAAAGCTCAGAGTGGTTTTCCACAGCGCCCCGGAATGAACCCGCAACCAATGCCGCAGGAAATGGAATGGTTTCTGCTCGCCAT
>JAYVNW010000025.1:0-1744 GCA_043758225.1 Candidatus Kuenenia sp.
TGCCTGACCAAATCGCCGTTCCGAAGGCACATGAAGCATTCGAAATTGATGGCTCGCTGAAGGACACGAAGCGACAGGCCAGCGTTCAGCAGTTGGGCAAGCAACTTGTGGACACAGTGCGCAAACTCGTGTCCTAGAAGCGGAGTTCATCAATGCCCGTACAAGACCGCACCAGTTTTGAGAGCCTTTACACCGGCCAACCACGCTGGGAGATTGGGAGACCGCAGAAAGCATGGCTTGCAGTTGCCGATCAAATCACCGGGTCAATCCTGGACTCTGGTTATGGCATGGGCGCGAACGCGTGCACTCGCTTTGCTGGTTGACTTAGAGGAGTTCAATGGGTCATGTTGAGAAGCACACGTGAAAGTCTGCCCGAATCAGCACGCGAGTAAACGCGACTTCAGATGATGCTCGAATTCTTCAAATACCCGTGGCGGTCGAATTGACGACGTCCACAGTTTCTGGTGCCAGCCGATCGGCCCTGGATGCATGTGATTATAGTGCATCAGAAAGTCCGCTGCTGGTAGTCTTTCAGCGAATGATTTGGCATCAATATTCTGTATTCCGACCAGCGAATTTTACAGGCTTACACTTTTCTTACAAAAGTCTGACGAAGTTCTGACCACTTGCTCGGCAAAATGGTCTCAAATGCTGTGACTTTGGGGCTCCCAAAGCATCATGTCATGCGAATTCGTGAACCTGCTGGAGACTTACATCCAGCAATCTGCCAGGCATGACCATGGGGAAGACCTTTCTACAGGAAAATTCGAACCATCAGGAGACTTTCTATGCAAACCTCATTCGGACGATGTGCCTCTATTGTTGCGGCAGTTGCTATTTTCAGTGCGGTTGTCGCGGAAGGACGAGAACCCGTTGATTCTCAAAAACTTGTGCTCAATGCGACTCCGGGATTTTCGGTGCTGAAGGCGGCAGAGAAGCAGCAGGCATGGATGCGAGTTGGATTGAAAGGCTTTCATTTGCAACAGACGACGGAACGCGCGCCGATCAATGTGGCGATTGTGCTCGATCGATCCGGCTCTATGCAGGGGGAGAAGATTCAACGGGCTCGTGAAGCGGCAATCGGAGCATTGGACTTGCTGCGGTCTGATGACATTGTGTCAATCATTGCGTATGACTCAGATGTGAACGTGCTGGTCCCTGCGACAAAGCTGACAGATAAAGAGAACGTCGCAAATATCATCCGCGCGATTCAGCCAGGCGGAAACACGGCTCTGTTTGGCGGCGTCAGTAAAGGGGCTGCAGAAGTTCGTAAGTTTATGGACGAAAAACACGTCAATCGTGTGATTCTGCTGTCGGATGGGCTTGCAAATGTTGGCCCGTCGTCGCCTGGAGAACTCGGCGATCTTGGTGCGTCGATGAAGAAAGAAAACATCAGCGTGTCTACGTTGGGGCTTGGGCTTGGTTACAATGAAGACCTGATGGTACAGCTGGCTGGCAAGAGCGGCGGCAATCATCAGTTCATCGAAAATGCGTCTGAACTTGCAGGTATCTTTCGTGGTGAATTTGATGACGTCTTGTCGGTTGTCGCTCAGTCTGTCGATGTGAAAATTGATATCCCGGAAGGCATTCGTCCAGTGCGTGTGCTTGGGAATTCGGCCGATATCAACGGTCAGTCTGTGATCACTCGGTTGTCGCAGGTTTACAGCGATCAACAAAAACATGTGGTGATCGAAGTGGAGATCCCTGCAGATCTGGCTCATGCGGCTGTTGATTCCAGCGGTGC
>JAYVNW010000026.1:0-1828 GCA_043758225.1 Candidatus Kuenenia sp.
CTGTGAAGAGCGATCCGCGGCTTGTCTATCGTCTGGCTATTCGCAAACCTCAGCCGGATTTTCGCGTTGTGGCCGTGCCGGATGGTTCTCCAGAAGCTCTGATGCTGCGAAAAGGCGGGCGCGACGTGGTGCATCTTGTGGTATTTCGCCAGGACGATTTCGATGGCGAGATCACGGTGTCGGCGACCGGGTTGCCAGAAGGCGTCACAACGGAAGACATTGTCATCGGCCCTGGAAATTCCTATGGAACACTAATTCTGACAGCGGCTGACACTGCGTCTGTGGGCATTGGAACGCTTCAGATTGTCGCAAAATCCACGCTCAATGGAGCGGAAATTGTTCGCCCGGCTCGCTATGGCGCGGCGTTGGTGCCGTTTCAGTTTAATCAGCCGAACGCCAATGTGCCGAGCGTCCGTTCGCGGCTGGTGGATCGCCTGCAAGTCTGCGTTTCGGAATCCGAGCCTGCCCCACAAGTGCTGACGATCGGTGATGGCAAAATGCTGGAGACTTCACGTGGCGGCGTTTTGAAAATTCCGTATACAGTGAAACGTCTTGAAGGTACCGCTGGCAATATCATCGGCTTTCCGATCGACTTCCCGCCGAATTCTAACGCTCAGCAGGTGAATATCGGCAGCAATGAAAAGGGCGAATTTGAAATGCGTTTCCAGGCGAACACTGTGCCGGGAACGTACTCGATTTATCTGGCGGGTTTCAATCAGGGCATGCAGTATAAACGCAATCCGGAACTGGCTGAAAAAGCTAAGGCTCGGCAGGAACGGATTGCAAAGATTCTGACGGACGCTCAGGCTGCGGCGCAAAAGGCGACACAGGACAATCAACAGAAAGTGAATGAGTTCAATCAGGCGACTACAGAACTGAATCAGGCCACGACGGCGAAGACTCAGGCCGATCAGAAGTCCATAGCAGCGAATACCGCGTTGGCCCAAGCCGAAGCCGCCTTAAAGCAGAAAACGGAACAATCGGCGGCCGATCCGGTGAATGAAACACTCAAACAGCAACTCGCGCAGGCTCAGACTGCGTTCGACGCTGCAAAGAAAGCCGCCGACGATGCAACAACCGCCGCCGTCGATGCGGCAAAGAAACTGGATGAAGCAACGGCCAAAAAGACAGCCGCTGAAGAAGCTCGCTCAAAGGCGCAGATGGATTTACAGATGACTCAACAATTTCAAACAACGGCTCAGCAGGAAAAGCAGCGAGCGGACCAGTTTGCAAATCAAAAACAGAACGAGGCTAACGTACGAGGCTTCAACGTCAATGTGCCATCAAATTCATTGAAGATCAAGGTTGTCGAATTCCCGATGAAAGTCGATGCGATGCCGGAAGCTTTGACGATCAATCAGGGCGAAAAGGCGGAGGTTGTCGTCAAAGTCTCGCGCCAATACGAGTTTATTGGAGCGATCAACGTGCAGACTCAACTCCCCGGTGGCGTTGGCGGCATCAGTATCCCCGGCGCGAACATTCCGGACAACCAACCGGAAGTCAAATACGAAATCACCGTCGCACCGACAGCGACGGTCGGAGAACATAAACTCAACGTCCGATTGCAGATGAATTTTAACGGCCAGAACCTGTTGATGGAACGCCCGATGACGCTGACGGTCGTTGAGGTAAAGAAATAGGCTTGTAGAACGGTCATTTCGAGCCACCTGCGGATTCTAAGAAGGCAATCCAACGGCATGAGAACGCTGTCCTGCGAAGAATACGGGAAATGCTTTTATGACGCTGGCTGCGGGCAGGAAAGCTTGGGCAAGTGACTTATTTTCCTGCTCACAATTTTTCCTGCCTCAGCTGCGATGCAATTGATTCC
>JAYVNW010000027.1:0-3219 GCA_043758225.1 Candidatus Kuenenia sp.
AGCGTGCGGATGTCATCCATCGTCCGCTTCCCCTGTCCCGCGGAGATGAGTTGGTGTGCGCCAGCGGTGTCGCCGCGGCGACGCCGTTCGATCACCTCGCTCATGAAGGTAATTTTCTGTTGAATCAATGGTTTCAGAACCGCCAGCCGACTTTGTTGGTGGGGATTGTCCTGCGTCAGGCTCCGCACCCTCTCGAAGGACTTCTGCACCGCGACGATTCCGACGTGATCCGGTTCCAAAAACGCTTCCTCGCCGGAGATGGCAAAGCCACGAGTGCCCGTTTCCTTGTTGAGCATTTCCACGAGCGTTTCTTCGATCTGGTGCAGCACCTGATAGGTGTGATCGACCGAGTGGAACGCTTCCACGCTCCGTTGCGCATTCCACCAAGCAGACCCGCCGGTGAGGATCAGGAAGGCCAGCGCCACGGCGAACCCCGCCTGAATTTTCTGTTCAATCAACAATTTCATAACGCTGTGTTTTCTGAACCACACTCGATGTGCGTTTCGTAAAAGTCGCGACCATAAAACCGCGAATGTTAGGAGTCGTTCGTCAATAATCTCGAATTTTGGGTTTACCTGAAAGTTGCTTTTCTGCGATGCTTTCGGGACGCCGGATGAAGTAATGGTAAAAGGAAACTCGCAATAAGTATATTGCATTGGTTGACAATATTGACGAGCGGGGGCGTCGTCGCTGGGCGGCAACTGTAGCGGAGTCGATCGGACGTGGCGGCATCGCGACCGTTGGTGAAGCGACGGGGCTGTCTGACCGAACTGTGCGCAATGGCATTGTGGAGATCGGAGGCCAGCGAGTTGTGCCCTCGGGGCGACAACGACGGTCTGACAGCAAACGCGATCAAAGGTGACCGAGAGCGATGTCTGGCTGCTGACATGGATGAATATCTCAGCAAGCCCATTGACAGCAGCCACTTGCTGGAACTGCTTCGGAAATTCCTCAGCATTCCGGAACAGACGCTGCCGCAATCCGAGGACTCGATATAATCACGGACGATCACCTTGTCAGAAACTGTGCGTCCCCGGAATGGTTTCCCGTCTTCTCCGATGCCATGGCATCCAATGAACCTAAGAGGCTCACGGAGATGTCGCAGACTCGCCCGACGTTGATGTCAATACTGCTGCATCATCCCACCAGGTCGCAGCGTCTATCTCGGTCCAGCATTGAAAATCGCTGCAGGCGTTCAGTGCGATGGCCAGTTCAGTTGCACTTTGAAATCGTTGATTCGCGCTCTTTTGAAGACATCTCATGATGACGCCGTCCAGATCGTGTGGTACATCGGAATTGATTTCCGATGGCGGCACCGCGATTTCATGCAGATGCGCGCAGACAACGGCTGTCAGCGATGTCCCGACAAAAGGAGGCTGACCGGTCAGCAG
Source organism: Candidatus Kuenenia sp. (assembly GCA_043758225.1). Taxonomy (GTDB): domain Bacteria; phylum Planctomycetota; class Planctomycetia; order Planctomycetales; family Planctomycetaceae; genus SXXK01. The sequence continues at coordinate 1,392 of JAYVNW010000027.1, forward strand.
AAAATACGCTGTGGCGCCCAGGGCATAAATATCCGCACGCAGGTCAATGCCTGCGGCGTCGATAATCTGCTCGGGAGCAATAAACGCGGGAGTACCGCACATCATTCCAGCCTGTGTTAAGATGGTGTCCCCAGTCAGATCGGTCACGGTGTTCAATACCAGTCCAAAATCCAAAATTTTGAGCACATCGAGCTGATGGTCACGCTGAGTGGCCATGAGATTTGAGGGCTTCAGGTCTCGATGAATCATCCCTAGCCGATGGGCTTCTTCCAATCCGTCGCATGCCTGAATGAGAAAGTGAATCACCCGACTCGGCAACAGAGGGCCGTGATTCTCGACAAGTTCCTGCAATGTGCATCCCTGAATCAATTCCATGGCACAGTAGAAATGGCCTTTGCGTGTGACGCCGAAATCAAAAATCTGAACATGGTTCCGGTGCGATATTTTTGCAGCGGACCGCACTTCCATCGTAAATCTGCGACGCATTAACTCATCCGAAAGTGCGTCTGGCCGAATGAACTTGATTGCACAGCGACGATTCAGAAGAATGTGATCCGCTTCGTACACCTCGCCCATGGTGCCGGCGCCAAGGAATCGACCAATCCGGTAATTCGGAATCTCCTCGACATGCCCACCAATGCCAGGTGGTGAGAAAACACAGGACAGTGACTCGGAATTGCCATCGCTCAATGTGGAATGCATCGGATTCTGCCGAGGCGTGTCGCGCAATTTTCGCTGCGTTTCTCTCCGAGCGAACAGTGCGCGCGTTTTGCTGGCGAATGCAGCATAATCCACAGGCTTGAAAACAATATCGTCAACGCCAGCGGCGATCAGATCCCGGGCGACAGCAGGATCAATCACGGACGTGTGGACGATCACCAATGGAGTTGATCCAGATTCCATAAGTTCCCGGACCAGTTCGAAACCATTCATGGTCGGCATCTGCAAATCTGTGACCAGGACATCGTAGGGATTCAGCCCAAGCAATCCGATGGCTTCGATTCCATCTCTGGCTGAATCGCAGGTAAAGTTTTCCTGCTGTAATGCAAATGCGATCATATGCCTCGATATCGCATCATCGTCGACCACCAGCGCGCGTGCTGTGGCCTCTTGAACTTCTGATTTCAGCATGAATGACCTGTATCGAGTATGAGATTCGCTCTGGAGACTTGACTGAGAAGGTCGTTTCGATCCTTCTGAGGAATTGAGTGCGGAAGCGGCCACGCTGGTACAGACTTTGAATCCAGCAGCATTGACGATCGCAGTCGGTTGAAGACCACTGTTCGTTACAAGCCTAGCCCGAGATCCGCCGAACAGCGAGAGTAAAGCGAATTTGCGGCACGTTGTCGAAATGAAGCAGCAGGAATACATCAACTTGCAGTCTGATGGGCCTACTTTGTCAACCGGAAACATGTGCTTCGGGCAACGGAATCACGCCCGTCGCATACTGAATAGTGCCCATGCATTGACCGTTTGACCCATACAAGTAGCAATTCAAGGCTGCAAATCGCAATTCCTCAACGTCAATGGCCGAGTATCTCAGCCACCTGTCAGTTTGGCAACATACGGTTCAGCATTCTCGGATATCCTTGGGGGGGGAAAGATCATGGCATTACACACTTCTGCGATTCTCGATGATTGTCGGAACCGAATTGCTTCCGGCGATCCATCTGCGATCAACACGGAGACTCTGATGTCTCGATGCATGGGAAAGCTTCCATTTGCCCTTATGCTGCTTGGAGAACTTGAATCCAGCGGAATGCAGCAGGTGGACACAATTGTTTTTCATGCCGTCGCTGGAGAGCCATTGGTAGCCGCTGAGGCTGCC